>JALTMS010000678.1 GCA_027001345.1 Acidobacteriota bacterium
CGCCCGAGGTGCCGTACCGGCGGGGGCGGCGCCGGGAATCGTGGCAGAATCGACCTCGGTGCTCCCCGGGGGAGGCCGCAGAGGCGCGCATGCTGGTGCTCCGATGAACACTCCGCGAAGGGTGCTGGTCGTCCGCCTGGGGGCGGTGGGCGACGTGGTGCGTACCCTCCCGGCCGTGGGCCTGCTGCGGCAGGCCTGGCCCGACGCCCGGGTGGCCTGGGCCGTGGAGACCCTCTCCGCCCCCTTGCTCGAAGGACACCCGGACATCGACCGCCTGCTGGTCCTCGATCGGCGCCGGCTCCAGCGCCAGATCCGCCGCCTGTCTCCCGGCGCCGTGGGGCTGTTGCGGGACTTCCGCCGCGGGCTGCGGGACTTCGGCGCCGAACTGAGCCTCGACTTCCAGGGCTCGTTCAAGTCCGGTCTCGTCGCCGCCCTCTCCGGTGCGCCGCGGCGCTTCGGCTTCGACCGCCCCTGGATCCGGGAGGGCAGCCACCTGTTCGCCAACCACCGGGTGCGCCTGGACCCGACCCGTCGGCACCGGGTGCTGCGCGCCGCGGCCCTGGTGGAAGCCGCCGGGGTGCCTCCCGGCGGTCGGCTGGCGCCCAACCTGGTCCTCGGCGAGGACGAACTCGAGCGGGGCCGGCGGGAGCGCCGGCGGCTGTGCCCCGAAGGAGCGGTGGTGGCCCTCGCCCCGTTCAGCAGCCGCCGCCAGGCATGGAAGCGCTATCCCCTCGAGCGCTGGAAGGCCATCGCCCGCGGCGTGACCGAGCGCGGGGCGAGCCTGATCGTCCTCGGCGGCCCCGGCGAACGAGAGCCGGCCGAGGCCCTGACGGCGGGCGCCGGAGAGCGGGCGGCGATCTCCACCGATCTGGACCTGCGAGAACTGGCGGCCCTGATCGCCGCCTGCCCGGTGCTGGTCGGCGGCGACACCGGTCCGATGCACATCGCCTGGTCGGTGGGCAGTCGCGTGGTGGCGATCTACGGCCCCACCGACCCGGCCCTCAACGCCCCCTTCGGCGAGGGGCACCGGGTCCTGGCGCCGGAGAGGCCCACCTCCCGGCAGGAGGCCGACCGCTTCCCCGGAATCTCGCCGGAGCGCGTGATCGACAGTATCTTCCAGGTTCTCGAGACCTCGACCAAGGAGACCCCACCGTGATACAGATTCCCCTCGACCGCCTGCTGACCGTCGGCCTGTTGCTCGCCGCGGGTCTGTCGCCGATGGCCGGCGCCGCCGAAAAGCAGGCCGTGCCGGGCGACACACTCAAGGAATTGACCTTGCTGCTCGAGCAGCAGCGGTGTGGCGAGTTGCTCACCCGCACCTCGGAATGGCTCCGCGAGTACCCCGACGACGTCGATCTTCTCACGCTCGAGGGCAACTGCCTGCTACGGGAGGGCCGCACGGTGGAGCGCAAGTTCGACAGCGCCCGCTACCGACTGCTGCGGCTGGCCAGCGACAAGGACAAGCTGCCTCCCGCAGTGGGCCAGAGGCTGTTCCGTGCCAGCTACCGCTATGGTGACCAGGCCAGGCTCGAGCAGGCTCTCGAACTGTTCCGGCGCGCGCTCCAGCTTGCCCCCGAGCGGCCAGACATCGTCGTCGGCACCATCGCCGTTCACATCGATGCGGGCCAGATCGACCAGGCGATCCGCCTGCTCGAAGCCCACGCCTCCTCCCTGGCGGTCGTCGCTCACCGGGATCTGGGTCAGCTCGTCCAGGACCAGCTCCGGCGCGGCCAGCTCGATCAGGCCCTCCGCCTGGCCGAAGCGCTGGTCCGGACCCTGCCCGACTCTCCCCAGAGTCACGCGGCCCTGGCTCTGGTCCGCGAGCAGCAGGGCCTGGCTCTCGAGGCCATGGAGGCCTACGCCCGCTCCGTGGCGCTGGGCAATCGCCATCCCCAGGTCCTGCGGGAGCTGGCCATGCTGCAAATGGTGGGCGGCCGGCTGAAAGAGGCCACGACCACCCTCGTCCCACTGGCCTCTTCCGACGGCGAGCTGGAACTCTGGCTGGCGCTGGTACGCAGTGTCGCCGGCAATGCCTCGGCGATTCCCGTGTGGGACAAGGTCGCCGCCCGGCTGGCCCACCAGGAGAAACCCGATTCCCGGGCCCTGGGACTGATCGACCACTACCACCGCCTGCTCGCCTCGGACAAGCGAGCCAGCGCGGCGATGCGCTTGCGGGGCGCGCGGCACTTCATCGGTCAGCGAATGGAGATTCCGGCGCTGATCGAGGCCATCGCCGCCACGCGGCAGGATCCTTCGCTGATCGAGGGCTGGCTGATGCTCGCCCGCTTTCATCGCAACGCCCTGCGCTTCGACATGGCCCTCGAGGCCCTCGACGGCGCCCGCACCGCGGCCCTGAGCCTGGGGCCTGACTCACCCTATGGACCGGCCGAGATCGACTTGCAGAAGGTGCAGGTACTGCTGGGCCTGGAGCGCTTCCAGCCTGCCGCCGAGCTGGCCGAGCAGATCACCGAACACTCCATCGACACCCGCTTCGAACAGGCCCTCGCTGCCCTGGGCATGGGCCAGGAAAAGCGAGCGGTCAAGATGCTGACCGAAGTCGCCCAGAGCAGCAGCAGGCACCAGGCCGAGGCGACCGCCCTGCTCCAGGAACTCGGTGGCGAGGCGCCCTGAAGGCGGCTTTCCCCCGCTACGACGACGCCGCGTCAGGCGTGCACGCTCTCCTGGTCGAGTTCATAGGCCTTGATCTTGCGATAGAGCGTGCGCACGGAGATACCGAGAATGCTCGCCGCCTTGCCCCGATGCCAGTGGGTGCTCTCGAGCACCTCGAGAATGCGGCGCCGCTCGATCTCCTGCAGCGAAAGCGTACCTTGCTCCTCCATCCAGTGCTCCGGAGGGCGAGCGCTGACCGCCGCGGCGCTGACCGCACCAGGGGCGGCGGCGATCGGCTCGTGGCGTGGCTGCTCGATGATTTCCCGCGGCAGATCCTCGAGCCGCACGACTCCGTCCCGGGCCAGCAGGGCCGCACGCTCCATCACGTTGCGCAGCTCCCTTACGTTGCCCGGCCAGGCATAGTTCTCGAGGGCCGAGAGCACCGTCGGGTCGAGGGTGAGCTGGGAGCCGACGCCTTCGAGGAAGGCCCGGGCCAGCACACCGATCTCCTCGCGACGCTCGCACAGGGGCGGAACCTCGATGGTTCCCGCATTGATCCGGTAGTAGAGATCCGCGCGGAAGGTTCCTTGCCTGGATGCCTCGAGCAGATCCCGGTTGGTCGCTGCCACCAGGCGCACGTTCACATTGACCTTCTTGCGCCCGCCGACACGGAAAAAGCTCATCGTCTCGAGCACACGCAGCAGCTTGACCTGCAATCCGGCCGGCAATTCGCCCACCTCGTCGAGAAAGAGCGTGCCGCCGTCGGCCGCCTCCATCAGTCCGGCGCGAGACGTGCCCGCTCCGGTGAACGCCCCCTTCTCGTGACCGAAGAGTTCGCTCTCCAACAAGGTGTCGGGAATCGCCGCGCAGTTGAGATCGACGAAGGGACCGCTGGCACGCTGGGAGCGGCGATGAATCTCGCGAGCGACCAGTTCCTTGCCCACACCGGACTGTCCGAGAATCAGCACCGGCAGGTCGGAGGGAGCAAGTTTGTCGATCAGCCGCAGCACCGGCTTCATGGCCATCGAGTCCCAGCCCTGCACGGTGGAACTCGGCTCGCGATGCTCCTCCCGGCGCCGGAGCTGCTGATTCTCCCGCGCCAGGCCGCCTTTGTCCGCCGCGGCGCGGATCAGAGCATCGAGCACTTCGATCCGGCAGGGCTTGGTGATGAAGTCGTAGGCCCCGAGCTTCATCGCCTCGACGGCGGTCTCCACCGTGGCGTTGCCGGTCAGCAGGATCACCTGGGGCGGGCAGATCTCGGCGCTCAGGCCCCGCAGGACCTCGATCCCGTCGAGTCCCGGCATCCGCACGTCGAGCACCGCGACATCGAAGGAGTCTTCATCGAGCAGCTTGCGGGCCTTGGACCCGTCTTCGGCCTCGGTGACCTGGTGGCCCTTGCGACGCAGCTCGCGGCTGAGCACCCGCCGCAGCGGGGCCTCGTCGTCAGCCAGTAGCACACGAATCGTCTGGGGCGACACGCCCCCTCCCGGGTTGGTCGTCATCGCTCGCTCTCCGCGGCAGTTCGGCAGGCCACGGGCAGGAAAACGTCGAAGCGCGTTCCTCGCTCTCCCGGACTCGCCAACTCCAGTCGTCCCCCGTGGGCCTGGACCAGGCCATAGGCCACGGCCAGACCCAATCCGGTGCCCTCACCCGGGGGTTTGGTGGTGAAAAAGGGCTCGAAGACCCTCTCACGAAGCTCCTGCGGCACTCCGGGACCGTTGTCCTCGACGCTGAGCACCACTTCATCCTCCCCCGCCGGGCGCACGGCAACGCGCACCCGGCCCTCCTTCTCGACCGCATCGGCCGCGTTGGAGAGCAGCGCCAGCATCACCTGCACGAGGTGGTCCTCGTTGGCGCTGACGGGCGCAACGCTCTCGGCACACTCCACCTCCAGGGCAATACCGCTCATCTTCGGGTTGTGCCGCATCAGGCTGGCGGTCTTCTCCGCCACCCGCCTCGGATCGCAGTAGGCAGGCCCGTCGGCCGGCCCTCGGCGGGAAAGTTCGAGCAGGTTCTGCAGGATGCCCTTGAGCCGGTAGGCCTCCTCCTCGATCACCAGCGCGTCTTCTCGAATCTCCGAACGCTCGGCCTGGCTGACCTCGTCTTCCAGCCGGGAGCGCATCGACTCGGCGCAACCGGCGATGGTCGCCAGGGGGTTGTTGATCTCGTGGGCGATACCCGCGGTGAGTTGACCGATCGCCGCCATCTTCTCCGACTGCACCACCGCTCGCTCGAGGGAACGCTGGCGGGTGATGTCACGGGCAAAGGTGATGACGTGGGAGACTTCGCCTCCCTCGCCGACCCGCATCGGTACCTTCTCGACGCTGAAGATCCGCGCCCCGCAACCGCTGCGGGATACCACTTCCGAAACCTGGATCTGTCCACTGTCGAAGATCCGCTCGTACTCCGCACGAATCGCGGCGTCCTCGCCGATCACGGTGAACAGATCGCAGCCCAGCACCTCTCCCCGAGGGCGTCCGAACGGACCCTCCTCCCGCCTGCGATTCCAGACCACGATGCGGAAGTCGCGGTCGATGACGTGCAGAGACATGGGCAGGGTATCCACCACTGCCTGGAAGAGCAGTTGCTCGCCTGGCGGCGCCTGAACCTGGGTCACGAAGCCTCTCCTCAAGGACTCACACGGGCTCCCGGCGAATATGGGTCGGCCGCCCCGACGCGGACAAGTCGTCCGAACACCGGCCAGGAGCGCTTACCGGACCGAATCTGTCCACGTCGCCGGTCGCCGGTTTCACATCCGTGATCCGTAGCTGTTCGTCGCATCTCTCCGCTTCCCGCGCTGATGGCACGCCTCTTGTAGTAGTCGGGGCGGAGGCTTTCTTGCCAGGATCGGAGAAAAGTTCCCGCTGGCTGCGGGATGGGGTCACGGCCCTCGGCGGCGCGGTGTTTCTCGCTGCCTGCGTCGGACTGGCCCGAGCCGACCTCGAGACGATCGGGGCCGTGGTGGTCTGCCTGCTGCTCATCGCGCTGCTCGGCCGCCTCTCGCTCCGCATGCCTCGCCGGGGCGTGGTGCTCTCGGTCTCTGAGCCGCTGGTCTTCGGCGTGCTGCTCTTCATCGGCCCCCTGCCCGCGGTCTTCCTCGCCGGTCTCGACGGGATGATCTCTTCGGCTCGACACACCCGGCGCCTGCGCCTGCGCCTGGCCAACGGGGCGATGATGTGCCTGTCGATCGGAATCGCAGGACTCGTCTTCGAGACCCTGGCGCCGGCCGGTTTCCGCGCGGATGCGACCCATGCCGAGAGCCTGGCGACAGCCACCATGCTGGCCTGCCTGGCCTTCTTCGGCGTCAACTCCGGGCTGGTCTCCCTCGGTGAAGCGATGACCAAGGGCCGCCGGCTCTTCGATGCCTGGCGAGAGACGACCTGGACGCTGCTGTCCTATTCCTTCAGCGCCGGCACGGCCCTGCTGGCCTGGATGTTCCACGCTCGCTGGGGCAACCTGGCGCTGGCGGTGGGAGTCCCGGCTCTGGCGGTGGTCTACTTCGTGGTCTGGACCCGGTTCGAGAAGATCGCCGGACAGGAACGGCATCACGCCGAGTTGCAGAATCTCCACCAGCGCACCATGGAGGCCTTCGCCCTGGCCATCGACAGCCGCCATCCTCGTGCCCGGGGCCACGCACGCCGAGTCCAGGCCTATACCAACGAGATTGCCCGCCGGCTGATCGCCACCACGACGGATCCCGACATCCGGCAACTCGGCTCCGCCTGGCTGGCCAGCCTTTCTGCCGCAGCCTTGTTGCACGACATCGGCAAGCTCGGCGTCCCCGACCAACTGCTGAGCAAGTGTCTCGGGGAACTCAGCGAAGGCGAACTCGACCGGCTGCGCCGGCATCCCGCGATCGGAGCCGCGATCCTCGGCGGGATTCCCTTCCCCTTTCCCCTCGACCGGGCGATTCGCCACCACCACGAACGCTGGGACGGGCTGGGCTACCCTGACGAGCTGAGGGGTGAGGAGATCCCCCTCGCCGCCCGCCTGATCGGCGTGGCCGACACTCTCGATCACCTACACCTGAACTATGTCGGCCCCGAAGCCCGACGCACGGAAACCATGCGCCTGCGCATGGCGGAACAGGCGGGACGGCAGCTCGATCCCTCGCTGGTGGAGATCTACTGCGACCATGCCCAGGACATCGAACGGGCCGTCGCATCCCTGATCCAGAGCGAAGGGACGACCCAGGAAACCTCGGAAGAGACCGAAGCTCTCGAGGACATCGACCGGGCCCAGAAGGAAGCAGGCGTGCTCTACGACCTGGCGCGGCAGCTCGGCAGCACCCTCGACATGCAGGATACGGCGGTTACGGTTCTGCACCGCCTGGTGGAGTTGCTGCCCGCCACCTCCGCCTGCCTCTACGTCTATGACGAACAGGCGCGCATGCTGATACCCCAGGCGGCCATCGGCCCGCTGACCGACGTCCTCGAGACCCGCCGTTTCGCTCCGGGGGAAGGCACGGCAGGCTGGTGTTACCAGACCGGCGAGCCGCTGCTGGGGGCCGATCCTCGGGTCGATCTGGGCCGGCAGATTCCCGAAGGACCCCACCCGGTGGCAACCCAGGCCGTCATCCCGATCACCGACGAAGGCGGCACCTGCGGCGTGATCTCCCTGTTCGCCGACCGGACCCGGGTCTTCGACGCCGACCAGCTTCGGGTACTCGATGCAGTGGTGCCCCAGATCGCCCGCGCCCTGGCCAATGCCCGGCTCTACGAATCGACGCGGACCACGTCGATGACCGACGCCCTGACCTCCCTGCCCAACAGCCGCTTCCTCTACTCCCAGTTCGACAAGGAACTGGCCCGGGCGACCCGAAAGGGCATGCCCCTGTCGGTGGTGGTGCTCGATCTCGACGGCTTCAAGCCGATCAATGACACCTATGGCCACCAGGCGGGTGACGCGGTGCTGCGCCAGGTGGCGGTGTTGCTCCGCGAAGCTTTCCGGCACGAGGACATCGTCTGTCGCTACGCCGGCGACGAGTTCGTCGCCTTGCTGCCGGAAACGTCACCGGAGGAAGCGGCACGGATCGTCGGCCGCGTGCAGCAGACCCTCTCCTCGACGGCGATTCCGATCAAGGCCGGCTCGTCGGAGCCCACGGTCAAGGTGGGGATCAGCGCCGGCTGGGCCTGCTTCCCCCTCGACGGCACCAGCCTCGAAGAGCTGGTGCATCGGGCGGACAAGGAGATGTACCGCGACAAGTCCCGCCGCTACGCCGAATCCGGCGCCACCCCGAGATAGCTTTCCAGCAGAGCCCGGCGACGTTGGGCGGTGACGGGCCCCGCATGACCGAAGATCTTCCGCCACGACCTGTCGAAGCGCTCGAAGGCCCGCCGTCGCAGTCGCGGCGGCACGCCCCCCTCGTACCAGCGGGCGCGGTCGAGGTCGATCACCATCACCTCCCACCCCCCCTGGGGGCGAGACTGCGCCAGGAAGTTGCCCAGGTTCAGGTCGGGATGGTGAAGACCGGCAGCCTGTACGCGGGCGATCAGCGTCAGAACGGCCTCGAGCAGTTCCTCGGCAGCCGCTCCGGGCATCGGCTCCGAAAACCAACAAGCCAGATCGCGGGCCAGTTCCACCAGGGGCGTGATCTGCCAGACTCTCCATCCCGGGCGGGCCCGGCGAAACACCAGTCCCCAGGTGTCCAGCACCGGCAGACCGGCGGCCGCGGCCTTGCGGCCGACCTCCAGTTCACCGCGGAAACGGTCGAGCCTGAAGTAACGCTCGGCGTTGAGACGGGCGGGCAGGCCACCCCGCAGGCACTGCTTGATCCACACCCGCCCCGCCGCGGTCGAGGCGACGCCGCGGGGTCCGCGGCCGGTGCCGGGCAGGTCGGGGCGGGCCGCGACCAGGCGCCAGGGCTCGGCGACACCGGCCGCTTCGAGTGGCTCCGCCACTGCCTGGCGCCACCACGCTCCGCCCCCCTCGAGAGGCCGCCAGACGAATCCCTCGGGAGGGGAGTGCATCACCCCCCAGTCCGGGGGCGGGCCAGCCAGGCCACCACGATGCTGATCAGATAGAGCACCAGCATCGGCAGGGCGAAGATCGTCATCGTGATCATGTCGGGGGTGGGGGTCAGGATCGCCGCGGCGAGGAAACAGAGGAAGATCGCCACGTCGATCTTGCGCAGCAGGAAGCGGGCGGTGACCAGGTCCAGGCGGGCCAGGGCGAAGACCACCAGGGGCATCTCGAACACCGCCCCGAGGCCGAGGAGCAGCTTGGTGGCGAAGCCGAAGGCATAGTCCACGGTGATGTGGGACTCGAACTGCTCGCCCTGGGAGGCGAGAAAACCCACCGCGGCGGGCAGGGCCACGATGTAGCAGAACACGGCGCCGGCGGAAAAGAGCATGGTACCGACCAGCATCACCGGCACGACCCAGCGCCGCTCCCGGCGGTAGAGTCCCGGAGCGATGAAGGCCCAGGCCTGGTAAAAGACCCACGGCAGCGAGACGAAGATGCCACCGACGAACGCCGCCTTGACCTTGTTCATGAAGGCCTCGGCAGGACGAATCACCGACAGGGTGTCGAAGGCCTGTTGGATCGGAGAGAGCAGGATCTGCAAGAGCTGATCGGCGAAGGCCCAGCAGGCCAGGACTCCCACCAATACGCCGAGGGCAGCGAAAAAGACTCGCCGCCGCAGCTCGTCCAAGTGCTCGAGGAACGACATGCGAGCAGCGGGCGCGTCTTGATCGGCCGGCGCCTCGGGGGGCGGCTCCGGCTCTGGGAGTACGGCGCTGTCCCGACCCTCCTTGTCGGTACTCACGAACTGGACTCC
>JALTMS010000679.1 GCA_027001345.1 Acidobacteriota bacterium
ATCGACCTCGCCCGCAGTGCCGGCTCCACCGCTCGCCGACTGTTCCTGCCCGACCGGCGCCCGGCTCTCTACGACTCCTGGATCCACCCGGCCGCCGCCGTCGACTAGATCACATGAAAGCGGCCACCCTCTGGCGATCAGTTAAGCTGATCGTGAAGAAAGGAAGATGGCCATGTTGTACTGTGGATTGGACTTGCATGCGAAGTCTAGCACGTTCTGCATGGTGACGGCGCGGGGTCGCGTGGTGAGCGAGGGGCAGGTTGCCTCGACGCGGCGTGGATTTCGCAAGCTGATCGACGAGAGTTCGGGAAAGCCCCTTCTGATCGTGCTCGAGACCTCGACGCGCGCGGAGTGGGCCGCGCGCACACTGGAGTCGCTGGGAGCTGAAGTGCTGATCGTCGATGCTCGCAAGGTGCGGTTGATCGCCGAGACCAAACACAAGACCGATCGCACGGATGCCCGGATTCTGGCGGGCTTGCTGCGGACCAATGCCCTGCCCGCAGGCATCTGGCGAGCAGACCGGCAGACTCGAGAGCTGCGGGAGTTGATGCAGCTTCGGGCGGGTTTGGTCCGGCAGCGGACCCAGATTTACGGCAAGGCCCGTTCCCTGGTCGCTCAAGAAGGGATTCGCCTCGGCGCACGAGCGCTGTGCAGCAGCGGTGGTTGGGATCGGCTGGAGCGCCGACGGGAGCTGCGTGCCAGCCAGCGACGGATTCTGGCCGTGCTGCGCGAGAGCGTGGAATCGTTGACAGAAGCCATCGAAAAGATCGAACAGGAGTTCCCAAAGTACCTGAGACGGAAAGACGTGCAGCAATTGCTGGCGATTCCCGGTGTGGGCCCGATCGTGGCCTTGACCACCATAGCGCGTCTCGGGGATCTGGCCCGTTTCCGCAACAGTCGAGCGGCGGCGGGTTACACGGGTCTGGTGCCCAGCGAGCGCTCGAGTGGCGGGCGCCAGCGAAGAGGATCGATCACCCGCCAGGGGCCTTCGGACCTGCGCCGGGTGTGGATTCAGGCAGCTCAGGCGGCGCTGCGAATGCGCCACCATCCAGCCCAGAGCTGGGCGCGGTCGCTGATCTATCGCCGTGGCCGGTCCGTGGCCGTGGTGGCCCTGGCCCGTCGGATGTTCCGCTGGGCCTTTGCTGTGTTGAGAGATGGAAAAAGATTCGACGAAAGGCTGGTGACGGCGGCTCGCTGACGGGGAGCGGGGTCCTCGTGGAAGTTCCCATCGACCAGTCTGGGAGAAAAGGGAGAAATGCGTGATGCGATGCGGAAAGTCGAGCTCGTGTAAGGGCTTGCGCCAAGAGCGCGTCCGTCTAGATTGAGCCGACCGCACGCCGCCGAATCGTGATCCTGCGCCGCCGGACGCTTCCCCCGCGGGGCCCCGGCACTCAAGAGCGCGAATAGAAGCTTGGCACCTCCAGATTCTCTGAACAGGTCGATGACGAACGGAAATGGGGTACGCTTTGACAACCAGGCCGCTTTCATAGAAGCCCTTATACAAGTGAGTTTACCGTGGGAGAACTAGCCAATGCGATGGAACGCTAGAGGGCAGGTCTTGGCGGTGTTGGCGTTGGTGTGCGCAGTCGCTTCGGCGGCCAGCCAGGATTCGGGTAGGTGGGGATTCGATCCGACAGAGTCACCGAAAACCTGCCAGGCAGAGAGGCCCCTCCCCTTGTGTGGAGATTTCTTCGCCGAGCGAGCGCGGATCTTTGCGCGATTTGGTGGGGTAGATTCCGCTGATATGAAGATCGAAGCGCGTATTCTGCAGCGGGCCAGAACTCTAGCGACATGCTGGTTTCGTTACAACGGATACTTGAATTGTGGCGCTTCTGGCAAGGACGCTTGCTTGTTAGTGCTGCCAGCGCCGCGCGCAGCCGAGTCGCAGCTGTTCTTTGTTTCGCTCGTGTACCCGAGTATCGCTCGCCCTCTACTTGAGTGTCTGGATCCAAGCGATGGTTCCAGGAGAGAATCGAGGTGGGGGTGGCTTCCTGTGTTGGGAGCGCACGTTTCGGTTGCGCTACGTCATGACAACGAGAACCTGATCTGGTTAGGCGGTGGGGAGCGATTCGAAGCCCTTGCCCCCTGTGCCGGCATGGAGTTCCTTTGTTCCGCAGGTTGGTTCCCGGAACTCTGCAGGTAGAAGCGTGAGTGGGTAAACGGGCGAAGTGGAGTTGGGTTCAGGGCAGCGAAGCTCTGGGCCCGGCGGTAGTTGCACTCGCGACGGCTTTGGCGGCTGGAACATCTCCACCGTGGAGTACGACGCCCTGGGCCGCAAGGTGAAGGCCACCGACGCAGCGGGCAACGAGCTGCTCCTGACCCGCAACGCCATGGGCCTGGTGACCCGGCGAGAGGTCAAGGA
>JALTMS010000680.1 GCA_027001345.1 Acidobacteriota bacterium
GATGTAGGTCACCCGGGGATAGTGCCACTCGACCGCGCCGTCCTCGGTGGTCAGCGTCTCGAGGGGCAGCCCGTGGCGGCGCAGCACGCGGCCGCGCCGGGTCTGCGGGCCACCGGCCCGGGCGATGGCGTGCTCGACCTCGGCCCAGCCCACCGCATCCTCCACCCGGCAGTTGGCCACCACCCTCGGCCGCCGGCGCAGCTCGCCGGTCAGGTTCTTCTCGGCGGGCACGGCATAACGCACGCGATCCCAGCCCGACCCACCGCCGACGCGCAGCACGATCCGCCCCCTGAAGGGGCCGGTACCCAGATCGAGGTGATAGAAGCCGGCGGCGTCCGTTCGGGCCCGGGCGATGACCTGCTCCCGAGCGGGACGCTCCATGCCGGGCAGGGTCAGGTGTTCGAAGCGCTCGACGGCCACCACCGTCACCGTGGCGAGCCCCTGCCCCGCCTCGTCGAAGACCTGGCCCTCGACCACGTAGGCCGGGGCCTCGGCGGCGAGAGAAAACAGGCTCCCGGCGGACAGCAGTCCGCCGACGAGCAGGGCCGCACCGAGGCGGCGCCGCCGGATCTGGGAGAGAGCGCTCACGGTGCGGGCAGAATAGCACCCTGGGGAAAAACGGCACAACTCGAGGGGCACCTCGGCAAGCGGCCCGCGAGCAATGGGCCGCTAGCCGTCGAGAACCAGGTATCCGGCAGGTATCGTGACCTGGAAGTTTCGGTCGCCGGGAGGGGAAACGGCGCGAGGTGTGCCGAAGACGTAAATCATCCGTCCGCCGAGGGGACCGACCACCTCGGCCCGCCGCAGGTCGCCGGTGCGGGTGTCGATTTCGAGCACCAGGTCCTCGATGTCTTCCCGCTCCTCCCGGGGCAGCAGCAGCAGGCGGACGCGACCTTCCGGAGCGGGCAGCGCATCGGGGCGCGCGGCGAAGATCCGCAGCAGATCGGTGCTGCCCGCCAGCAGATCGAGCAGGGGATTGCCCTGCCCCGAATCCCGCCGGGCTCGGGTGACCGTCTGCTCGTCGGGCTCCACCAGCCACCAGGTGTTGCCGTCGAAGACAGCGTACTGCCCGGGGGGGCGAACGTAGTCGATGCGCATCCGGTCGGGACAGCGAGCGAGGATGGTCCCCTGCTGCTGCTCGTCTTCCATGCCGAAGACCGGGGAGGCGTAGCTCTGGGTGAAATCGAGCTGAAACGATCCCATCTGCCGGTAGCGGCGCTCGAGACGGTGGACGATCTCCACCACCTTCTTCGCCTCGGACAGGGCCGCCGAGGGATCGCCGGCCGGAAGAGCCGCGG
Organism: Acidobacteriota bacterium; assembly: GCA_027001345.1. Classification (GTDB taxonomy): domain Bacteria; phylum Acidobacteriota; class Polarisedimenticolia; order J045; family J045; genus JALTMS01. The sequence goes on from JALTMS010000680.1 coordinate 1,299, forward strand.
CCAGCAGCAACGCTGCGAGGGTGAACGGGACCATGACGGCCATTCTAGCGGTATTCTTGCGCCGGCACCGACAAGCGAGGGAGTGACGATGGCAACTCTGGCAGGCAATACGATCAGCCGATGCGTGGCCCTGGCCGCAGCACTGGCGATGATTCCCACCACCCTGGGGCAGGACACCGCTGCCCTGCTGGCCCGCGCCGCCGCGGCCTACGACCAGGGACGCTGCACGGAGGTGATCAACGCCTACACCCAGGCCGAGGCCCGGCAGCCGGAAGCGATCGACGGCATCGCCGAGTACCGCTGGGGATTCTGCCTGGCCCATCTCCGCCGTCCGGGGGCCCGGGAACGCTACGAGGTCGCCATCGACAAGCTGGGCGAGGTGGCCGGGCAGCCGGGAGCCCGGCTCGAAGAGCACTTCTACCTGGTCAACGCGCTGCTCAACCTCGGCCGCGGCAACGACGCCCGCCAGCGGGCGGCCCGGGCCGTGGCGGCCTGGAAGGGCGGGGAGCTGACCGTCCCCGAGGACCAGCCCGAGGCCTGGTTCCGCCTGGGCAAGCTCTTCCGCGACAGCGGAGACGCCGCCGGCGCCGTCGAGCCCTTCACCCGGGCGGTGGAAGCCGCCGAGCAGGGAGCGCCGCTCCGCGACGCCTACCTCGAGCGGATCGCCCGGGGCGCCGGCCAGGTGGGCCAGCAGGAACTGGCCCTGCGCGCCGCCAGGCTGCTCGAGAAGGAGGGCCAGGCGGGAGCGACCTCGATGCTCCGCGTGGCCCGGGCGCGGCTGGCCGGTGGCGACTTCGAGGGCGCCCGCCGGGCCTTCAGCGAGGCGGCCAGGGGACGGGGCGAGATGGCTCTCGCGGCCCAGTACGCGCTGCGCGGCCTCGACCGCATCGCCGAGCTGAGCAAGTGGGGCGCCGAACTCCCCACCACCACCCCCGACGGCCGGGCCCTGGCCAGCCTCGGCCCGGCGGAGATCAAGGACGAGCTGACGGCCGCGGCCCGGGAGGCCTGGACGGCCCTTTCCGGCCGCATCGTCGAGGCGCCGCGAAAGAAGAAGCCGGGCACCC
>JALTMS010000681.1 GCA_027001345.1 Acidobacteriota bacterium
TGTATCGAGGACGCTTTCCTCGAGCAGAATCGCCGCCCAGCGCCCCTCGACCGGCACACTGAGCGTGCCAGCACTGACCAGGTAGGTTGTTCCGCTCAGTCCATCGAGCATCGCTGTCCCGTCGGGCAGGTCAAAGGGCGGGGCGTCGAGCCCCTCGAAGACGGCAGTCTGCATGGATCCGGAGCGATTGAGAGCGATCAGTGCCACGCCGGGGCCGGTCCGGCCGAAGCCATAGAGGCCGGCGTCGTCGTCCACGATCAGGCCGTGGTGGATCCCGCCCCGGGCCAGGGCGGGAAACCCGTGGCGCAGACTGGCCAACTTGCGGGCGTGGGCCAGCAGCTCCTCGGTATCCGCACTGAAGGCGTTTCCGCTGGCATCGTCCCAGGGGAAGGGAGCGCGGTTGTAAGGATCGTCCTGCCAGCGGCCGTCCCACACCCCGTCCTGGCTCAGGCCCACCTCGTCGCCATAGTAGAAGGTGGGAGCGCCGGGATAGCTGAAGACGATGTTCCACCACTCCTTGGTTCGCCGCCGGGCGGCGAGGTCATCGTCACCGTTGATCTTGCCCAGCAGGAAGCGCAAGCGGTTGGTGTCGTGGGAGCCGGCCAGGTTCATCATCGCCTCGAGGGCCGGGGGCGGATAGTCTTCGGCGATCATCCGCAGCCTTGCGTCGAAGTCGCTTGGCGCCAACGCCCGGATGGCGCCCAGGGGACTTTGGTCGTTGGAATCGTTGTCTTCAAAGACCGTGCCGCCGCTGCAGCCGGGGCCCGCGCAACCCGTGAACATCCATCCCAACAGAGCCGAGCGCAGGCGGTAGTTCATTACCGCGTCCCACTCATCGCCGAGCAACCAGCGGGAAGCGTCACCCCACTCCTCGCCGAGGACGAGCACGTCGGACTTCCCGGTCACCGCCGCATCGCGAACCGCCGCGCGGAATCCCTCCCAGAAGTCGTTGTCCGGCTCGCAAGTCACTCCGCAGTCGACCTCCCCTCCCACATCGAGCCGCCAGCCATCCGCTCCCTGCTCGGTCCAGTACGGACCCGCCGAGCTGAGACCGTCGGCCCAGATCAGGTCCCGCACCCCCGGATCGGCGCTGCGCAACTTGGGCAGCGACCCGTAACCGGCCCAGGCCTCGTAGGTCCTCCCCGGAGGGATGTCCTCGCACAGGGCCGCACCGCCGCCCCCGGGATTGGGAACAGGATCCGTATCGGAAAAGAAATACCAGGAGCGCTGGGGCGAGCCGGTGGCCTCGCAGGCGCCGGAGCCGTCCTTTCCGGTCAGGCAGTTCTCCCCCTCACTGCTCCGCGTACCGTCTGCGGCATAGCGGCAGTAGTAGTCGAAGTAGCGGCTGTCCGAGGAGCTGTGGTTGAACACGCCATCGAGGATCAGCCGCATACCGTGGGCGTGGGCCGCCGTGGCGAGTGCCAGGAAATCGTCGCGGGTACCGAAGGCGGCGTCGATCGCCAGATAATCTGCCGTGTCGTACTTGTGATTCGAGGGCGAGCTGAAGATCGGTGTGAGGTAGAGCAGGTCCACGCCCAGGTTGTCGAAGTAGCCCTGGTCGATCTTGGCCGTGATCCCCGCCAGGTCACCACCGTAGAAGTTGTCGCTCCAGCGATCCACGCAGGCAGGGGCGACCAGGCCGCGAGGATCGCAGATGGGGTAGTTCCACGCTCCTTCGGGGTTGTTCTCCGGGCCCGAGCGTTGAATCGTGCCCCCGCCATAGTGAAACGTCCCCGCGGGAGTGTCGTTGGTCGGGTCACCGTCGCGAAAGCGGTCGACGAAGACCTGATAGACGACTCCCCGACGCATCCACTCGGGCACCGAAAACGCCGGGTCGTAGACGGTGATCTGGAAGCTGGCGAAGTCGTCGCGCTCTTCGAGCATCCTTCCCGTGCCGCCGCCGCGGAAATTGGGGTCGTCATCGCCGTAGTAGTCCGTATCCTTCTGACCACCGTTTCCCGTGCAGCTTCCACCGGAGCCGTCATCGCTGATCTCGAAGAAGTAGTAGAGGATCGTCGGCAGGTCCCCCACGGGCAGATCGACGCTCCACCAGTCGTAGTTCACAGGATCGGTGTCGAACGCCTCGTCCCAGGACAGGGCGTGGAAGATCTCCGTGTCCGTCCGATCGTCCCACACCCGCACGCGTACCGAGGTCACATCGCCCTGGGTCACCCGCAGCCTGAGGCGCACCGTGGATCCGGCAGGCACCGCCCCTCCGGGCTCGCGGTAGTCGCCGCTGAAGGTGTCGTGCAAGACATCGTTCCACCACACTTCGCAGTCCGGCCCTGCGCCCCAGGAGGCCGGGACGAAAGCGGCCCAGAGCAGGAGAAGAAAGATCGCTCCCGGGCCGCGGTACGGCGA
>JALTMS010000682.1 GCA_027001345.1 Acidobacteriota bacterium
CGAATAGGTACTGTGCTATAATGTGGCCATGTACATCGAGAGAGTGCCCAATCGCAATTCTCCCCCTGCCGTTCTCTTGCGCGAGTCCTACCGTCAGGACGGCAAGGTTCGCAAGCGCACGCTGGCAAACCTGAGTTCCTGGCCCTACGAGCGCGTGGAGGCCCTGCGCACCGTGCTGCGCGGTGGCACAGCGGTCAAGGACCTGTCGGCGGCTTTTCAGATCGAGCGCAGCCTGCCTCATGGACACGTCAGAGCCGTGCTGGGAGCCGTTCGGCGTTTGCGGCTGGACCGTATCGTTCACTCCAGGCGGTCACGGCATCGAGACCTCGTCGTGGCCATGATCGTGGCCCGGATCATCGCCCCGGCTTCCAAGCTGGCCACGGCCAAGGGACTCGAGCATGCCGCGCTCGGCACCTTGTGCGACGAATTGGATTTGAAAGAGGTGAGCGAGGACGACCTCTACAAAGCGATGGACTGGCTGCTGCCCCGCCAAGAAGCGATCGAGACACGGCTTGCCCGGCGTCACCTGAGTGAGGGATCTTTGGTCCTGTACGACCTGACATCGTCCTACTTCGAAGGCCGGACCTGTCCTCTGGCAAAGTTGGGGTATTCGAGGGACAAGAAGAAAGGCAAGCTCCAGATCACGATTGGCCTGATCACCGATGTGCATGGTTGTCCTGTCGCGGTCGAAGTCTTCGATGGCAACACGGCAGATCCCAAGACCTTTTCCCCTCAGGTCAGCAAGGTCCGCGACCGCTACGGTCTGAAGGACGTTGTTTTCGTCGGGGATCGCGGGATGATCACGACCGCCCGCATTCGCGAGGATCTCGCCAAGCAAGAGGGCGTTTCGTGGATCACGGCTCTGCGGTCCAAACAGATTCAGCGGCTCGTCCACCAGGGAGCTTTGCAGCTCTCACTTTTCGACGAGTTCGGCCTGGGCGAGGTCACGAGCCCGGAATATCCCGGCGAGCGATTGATTGCTTGTCGCAATCCCCTGCTGGCTGATGAGCGCAAACGCAAGCGTAAAGAGCTGCTGGAAGCCACCGAAACCGCTTTGGACAAGATCGTGGCAGCAACACGACGGGGACGAAAACCCCTACGGGGTCGGAGCAAGATCGGCGTTCGTGTAGGCCGCGTCTTGGGCCGTTACAAGATGGCCAAGCATTTCATTCTGGAGATCACGGACGATTCCTTCTCGTATCGGAGAAACGAAGAGCGGATAGCTGAGGAAGAGGCCCTTGACGGGATCTACATGATCCGCACCAACCTACCCTCCGACACGATGGGGACCACGGACGTCGTCCGCGCCTACAAGAGCTTGTCGCATGTCGAGCGGGCCTTTCGCACGATGAAGACGCTCGATCTCAAGATACGCCCGATTCACCATCGTCTCGAAGACCGGGTCCGAGCCCACGTTTTTCTCTGCATGCTCGCTTACTACGTCGAGTGGCACATGGTGCGTGCCTTGGCCCCGCTGCTTTTCGTGGACGAAGAGCCAGAAGGTGATCAACTCCGGCGTAAATCCATTGTGGCGCCGGCTCAACGCTCGGCTTCTGCACTCGACAAGGCCTCCTCGAAGAAGAACTCCCTTGGTGAACCCGTACACAGCTTCCGTGGGCTCTTGGCCCATCTCGGAACCCTGACGAAAAACCTCATCCGGCCCACAATCGAGGGAGCCGATCCTTTCGAACAAACCACTCGGCCCGACGCCCTACAGCAACGTGCCTTCGACTTGCTCGAGAACAACTGCCCGCCGAAGGCGCTGTACCCAGTACTGTAACCCTCCCAAATGCCCTAACCTCTTGAGGGAGCGTCGGTTTCTGCCCGCAGGAACATGGAACTTCGGGCTAGAGCCCGTGCTGGACCTGCATGGGAGGTCCAGCAGGTTCTGCGTGGTGACGGTACGGGGGCGCGTGGGAAGCGGGATCCTCGCTACGAGCCGCAGTCAGTGGGTCGAGGCGGACAGGCCGGTGGTCGATTCCGCAGCGGCGGTGAAACGATGGAAGATTGCCATGACGTGGGCCACGTAGCGGCGGGTGGTGCGTCCCCGGGCCCTTCCGTGGGGCAGGCGATCGGCCACGGCGGGGTCTTCGAGCAGGGGAAGCACCGTCTCGACATGGCCCTCCCAGCGGTCGGGGTCGAGCCCGTTCATCGCCGCCAGGGCTCGGGCATCCTGCAGGTGACCGTAACCCATGTTGTAGGCGGCGAGGGTGAAGGCCAGCCGGTCGGGGGAGGGAACGTTGTCGAACAGGCCGTAGAGCCAGCTAAGCAGCGAGGCCCCCGCGGCGACGTTCTGCTCGGGATCGAAGGGGTCGTCGGCGCCGTAGGTGCGTGCCACACGGGGCATGATCTGCAGCAGGCCCATCGCACCCTGGGAGGAGATCTCCCAGCGGTCGTATCCGCTCTCGGCAAAGGAGAGAGCGGCGAGCAGGCGCCAGTCGAAGCCGATGCGGTCGGCCTCCCGGCGAAAGAGACTGTCGTAAGGCGAGAGCGACGGTCCGCCATCGCGAAACACCGGCCTTCGCCAGGCCTTCAGGCGCAGCGGGTTTTCGAGGTAGCGCTGGCGCATGCGGGCCAGGAAGCCGCCGCGCCGCGCGTCGTCGAGCCACTGATCGACTTCGGTCTCGAGGGCCGAGGCATCGGGATGAATCGCCCAGCGCACAGGCAAGCTCGGCGGCAGGGGACGGCTGATCTGCAGTGGCTTGTAGACCGCCTGCTCGAGGCGGGCGCGGCTCTCGTCCATCACCACGAGTGCCCAGCGCCCGGTGGCTGCCCCGAGGGCCAGCTCGCCGGCGCCGATATCGGCTGTCGCCCGCTCGATCTCGAGCCTCCCGTCGAGTTGCTCCCGCCACTTGAAGGCCTGGGCCTCGAGGGCACTGTGGCGGCGGACGGTGATCCGGCGACCGGCGAGATCCTCGATGCGCCGGATCTCCGCGGCGTGGCGGCCGATCACTACGGGCTGCGCGATTTCGAAGGCGATGGTCCACTGCACCCGGGCCAGCACGGGTCGGGGGCCCGAATCGGAGGTGGCCACCAGGTCCACCTCACCCCGGGCCAGCCGGGCCAGGGCAGCGGCGGGGCTCGGGGGCGTGACCACGCGCAACTCCACCCCCAGGCGCGTGGCGAAGGCCAGCGCCATGTCGAAGGCCAGGCCTTCGGCACGCCCTCGGCGGAGTTCGTAATCCAGCTCGTCTCGCTCGATGGCTACCCAGAGCACGCCCTCGCGATCGATGGCATCCAGATCCCGGCCGGGCAGTGCCCGGGGAGTCGGAGGCTCGACGGAGGGGGTGAGCGGCGGCAGGCAGATCGTCAACGCAGCAAAGATCAGCGCCGTTGCGGCTCCGGTCAGAGCGGCCAGCGAAACGAGCCTATGGGATCGGTTACTCATGGCTCCCGCAGAGTCTACCGCGATTGCTCCGGGGCGCAGCTCTTGACATCGAGGCGCAGGAGTGCTCCGCAACCCCCCGATCAACCGCAAACAACCGTGGCGTGGCCCCGAAAAGCGCAGCCAAGGCGGCCCGAGGCTTCGCGTCCCGTTCCCTTCGTCCCGCCGCGAGCCGGAACCCACTCCGGATTCGAGATCCGGATCCAGTGCTGTCGTCGAGTGCCCGTCAGTAGGCGCGGGCGAAGTAGGCGCGACGTCGGGCGGGCTTGCCAGACTTGACACAGGGGCCCGGGTCGTCGACTTCGTCGAAGGCGATCAAACGCACCGTAGCCTTGGTTTCGGTCTGGATCGCTTCCTCCACCGCATCTTCTTCGCAGAAGCGCGCACGGAGGAAACCGCCCTTTTCGATCTCCTCGCAGAACTCGTCCCAGGTCTCCACCTCGCGGGTCATCGCCGCCCGGCGGTCGAGGGCCTGCTGGAAGAGCTGCTGCTGGATCTCGTCGAGGGCACCGACCACCGCCTCGGCGGCGCCGTCGAGGGAGAAGGGGGTCTTGGAACGATCCGTGCGGCGTACGGCCATCACCTGGCCCTTGTCCAGGTCGCGGGGGCCGAGTTCGAGACGCAGAGGGACGCCCTTGAGTTCCCAGTCGGCGTACTTGAAGCCGGGGTTGACGTTGTCTCGCTCGTCGAGGCGGGCGGCGATGCCGGCGGCCCGCAGCTCGGCCAGCAACTTGCGGCCGGCCTCGAGCGTCTGTTCCCGCTGCTCGTCGTTGCGCCAGATGGGTACGATCACCGCCTGGATCGGCGCGACCCGTGGCGGGAGCACCAGACCGTCGTCGTCGGAGTGACTCATCACCAGCGCGCCGATCAGCCGGGTGGAAACTCCCCAGGAAGTGTTCCAGACATGTTCCCACTGGCCTTCGGAGTTCTGAAAGCGCACGTCGAAGGCCTTGGCGAAGTTCTGGCCCAGGTCGTGGGAGGTGCCGGCCTGCAGGGCCTTGCCGTCCTGCATCAGGGCCTCGATACAGTAGGTGTCCAGTGCTCCGGCGAACTTCTCCCGCGGGGTCTTGACCCCCGTCAGCACCGGCACGGCGAGGTACTCCTCGGCAAAGCGACGGTAGACCTCGAGCATGCGAAGAGTTTCTTCCCGGGCCTCGTCGTGGGTCGCATGGGCCGTGTGCCCCTCCTGCCAGAGGAACTCGGTGGTACGCAGGAACAGGCGGGTGCGCATCTCCCAGCGAACGATGTTGGCCCACTGGTTGAGCAGCAGCGGCAGATCCCGCCAGGACTTGATCCACTTGGAGAACATCGAATAAATGATCGTCTCGGATGTCGGCCGAACGATCAGCTCCTCTTCCAGGCGGCTGTCCGGATCGGGGATGACCCGGTCCCGGCCTTCCTGGTCGGTGGCCTTGAGACGGGTGTGGGTGATGATCGCGCACTCCTTGGCGAAGCCCTCGATGTGCTCGGCTTCCTTGGCCAGGAACGACTTGGGTATGAAGAGCGGGAAGTAGGCGTTCTCGTGGCCGGTTTCCTTGAACATGCCGTCGAGGATGCGCTGCATGTTCTCCCACAGGGAGTACCCGTGGGGGCGGATCACCATGCAGCCCTTGACAGGGCTGTAGTCGGCCAGGGTGCTGCGGAGCACCACGTCGGTATACCAGCGTGAATAGTCGGTTGCGCGGGGGGTGATGTCCTTGGCCACGGCGAGGGCTCCTGGCGCCGCCCGGCGGCGCGGTTGAAGCCGGGATTCTACCGCGCTTCTACTGGCGGCGCTGGGCCTCGCCGGTCATCGGCACGAAGCGGACGCCACCGTAGGCCTGGCGAGAGATGCTGCCGTCTTCCGCCTTGGCGATCACTACCAGCTCCTGGTGCATCTCGCCGACGGGGATCAGCAGCCGGCCGCCGGGGGCGAGCTGCTCGATCAGCGGCTGGGGAACCTCGCCGGGAGCCGCGGCGACGATGATCAGGTCGAACGGGGCATGTTCCGGCCAGCCCGCGTAGCCGTCTCCGCAGCGCACTTCCACCTTCTCGTAGCCCAGGCGCAGCAGTCGTCGGCGGGCGGCCTCGGCCAGCTCCGGCAGGATCTCGATGCTGTAGACCTGATCGACGATCTCGGCCAGCACGGCGGCCTGGTATCCCGAGCCGGTACCCACGTCCAGAGCTTTTTTCCCCGGCGCCGCCCGGGCGAGCTGGGTCATCAGGGCCACCATGTAGGGCTGGGAGATCGTCTGTCCATGGCCGATGGGCAGGGGCGAGTCCCGGTAGGCGCTGGCCGCCATCTCGGGAGGTACGAACAGGTGCCGGGGCACCCGAGCCATCGCAGCGAGCACCGCCTCGTCGGTGATGTCGCGGGCCCGAAGCTGCTTTTCGACCATCTCCTCCCGCAAGCGACGGTAGTCGTCGTCTCCGAGGGATCCGGTGCCCGACGTACAGGAGGCCAGGCCCGCGGTCAGCAACAGCAGCACTCCGCAGGAAAAGACGTTCATCCCGATCTCCAACTCTCGTTCTCCTCGCCGTCCTGCCACCGAGGATTCGCGTGCGGCTCCCCATGGTATCCCGGAACCCGCCTGTCTCGGAACTTGCTCATCGCTGGGCCTCAGCGCGCAGGCGGCTGACCTCCAGGTGGGCTTGCCGGGTGGGTTCCGGAAGCCGCCAGCGCGGCGCCCAGCGCAAGACCAGCTTGCGAGCCGAGTCCAGGCTGATCCGGTGGCCGACCGAGACGAACAGCGGTCGCACCCCGCGACGTGTACGCAGCACGCGGCCGATCACTTCGCCCCGGTCCCGCAGGGCCGTCGAGCAGCCCCGCGCGACGCCGGGCTCACGGTAGCTGCCCACCAGCAGACTCTTGGCCACCCCGACGGTCGGCAGGTCGAGGGCCAGCCCCAGGTGACAGGCCAGGCCGAAACGCCGGGGATGGGCCCTCCCGTGGCCGTCGCAGAGCAGGATCTGGGGCGGGTGGGTCATCGACTGCAGCGCCTCGATCACTCCCGGTCCCTCGCGGAAGGAGAGGAAGCCGGGCACATAGGGCAGCTCGACCCGCGCGACGGCGCGTCCGACTTCGATCAGCCGTCCGGTGCGGGCATCGAGGCTGACCACCGCGGCGAAGAAGAGGTCTCGCCGTCGATCGTAGGACAGGTCCGCGCCACCGACGATCTCGATCGGACTCGGGTCGTCGTCTTCGCGGACCTGGGACGCGAGGCGGCGCTGAAGCTCGGCGGCGCCCTCGAAAGTGCTGGGAAAGAAGGCGCGCCACGATCGATCGTCGCTCATGGATTCTCCCGGTCGCCCGGCACACGCTGGCATGCTCCGGCGTGGTGGCGGGGCGGTCAAGCGCGGATCGGGCATAATCCGCACCAGGGTCCACGGCGAGAGCTGTTCCGGAGGAGCTATGGATTGGCGTAGCGTGGTGACCGTCCTCGGTTTGTTGCTCGCCGGGGTTGCCCTGGCGATCTTGCTCGCCGGGCCCAGCACCCAGCAACTCGAAGACGTCGCTCAGCAGTGGTTCACGGCGCTCCAGCAGCGGGATTACCAGGCTCTGGCCCGCTATGATCTGCACGCCCCCGACAGTCGTCAGGGAGAGGCCTTCGAAGCCTTCCGGCGGAAGATCGAGCGCCTGCTCGATGCCTACGAAGTGCAGCGGGACCAGGGGTCATTGACTCCCGATCCGGAGGGCCGGATGATCGCTCGCGCGGCGATGCTCGGTGCGGGCACCTACTGGGAAACGGTGGCGGTGCTCGGCGACCTTCGCCGGGCGCCGGTGTTGCGCATCCACGTCAATTTCGGCTATGGCGAGATCTACTACGGTGCTCTGCCCCGGGGGGCGACGGTGTACCTGCTGGGCTGGCCGCTGGGCAAGATCTACCCGATTCGTCTGGGCACCGGGGAGCGGCGGAAGATGACGATTCTCGATCACCTCGACATGGAAGTGCATTTCCGCCGGGTGCACCCGGTGGTGGCCGGCGACGCGCCTTACAAGGTCGAGCGTCTGGTCTGGATCGAATCGAGTGCCGAGTACCGCACGGTGGAGTGGATCTTCTGATGCGCTCCTCCCGCCCCCGCGGCTGGTGGCCCGGTCTGCGCCCCCGGCTGGGGGTGGCCCTCGGCGGTGGTGCGGCCCGGGGGCTGGCTCACCTCGGGGTGTTGCAGGTACTCGAGGAAAACGGCCTGGCTCCCGCGGCGGTGGCGGGTACCAGCATCGGGGCCCTGTTCGGCGGTCTGTGGATGACCGAGGGTAGCGCCCGGGCGGCCGCCGATCGGGTGGCGGCCTTCGTCGCCTCCGACGACTATCGCCGGACCCGGGTCGAGTTTCTCAAGCCCGCCCCCGACGAGGGCGGCTGGGCCGACTCCCTGGGCGAGGCCGTGCGACGAGGGATCGTACTGAGCTGGACCTACTTCAAGGAGTCCTTCGTCTCCGAAGACGACTTCCGCCACAATGCTCAGGCCCTGCTTCCCGACTGCCGGATCGAGGATCTGCCCCTGCCTTTCTGTGCGGTGGCCACCGACCTGCGCTCGGGGGCCTCGGTGTTCTTCCGCCGGGGCTCGTTGCTCGAAGCGGTGCTCGCTTCGGGGGCGGTGCCGGCCCTGATGCCGCCCCGTCGGATCGACGGCCGGCTGCTGGTCGATGGGGTGGTCAGCGAGAAGGTGCCCACCCGGGCGCTGCTCGCGATGGGCGCGGACGTGATCGTCGGTGTCGATGTCTCGGCCGACGAGGACGAAAAACTCGGCGCCGATGCCCTCGATTCGGGTGCCGAGATCCTGGCTCGGGCCAAACGCATCACGGAAGCGCACCTGCGGGCCTCACGTCTGGCCCTGTGCGACCTGGTGGTGCGGCCCCGAGTCGGTTCGCTGCACTGGCTCGATTTCAGCGGCGCGATGCCGGCTGTCGAACAGGGACGCCGGGCGATGGAGGCCGCCTTGCCCGCTCTGCGGCGGATCCTCGCCCGACGGCGCTGGTTGCCGCCGCGGCGGGGAGCCCGCTGGATGGAAGCGCGGGGTGTTTTCGGCCGCGCGGCAGAGGAGGCCTGAGATGGGGCGATGGCCCGCGACCTGGCCCGAGGAGGCCTACTTCATCGGCATCGGCGGCATCGCCATGGTGTCCCTGGCCCGAGTGCTGGCTCGCCGGGGCGTGCGGGTCAGGGGGTGCGATGCGGCGCTCTATCCGCCGGCATCGCTGCTGCTGGCCGATGCCTCGATCGACTGCGCCGTGCCCCCCGATCCCGAGCATCTGGGCCGGGGCGAGCCGCTGGTGGTGGTGGGTAACGCGATTTCTCGCGGGCATCCGGTGCTAGAGTGCGCCCTGGAGCGGGGGATGGCTCTGGCATCCCTGCCGGAGGTGATCGAGCGCCTGCTGATTCCCGGCCGGAGGGTCAGTGCCGTGGCGGGCACCCACGGCAAGACCACCACCGCCGCTCTGCTGAGCTGGATCCACGCTTCCTGCGGACGCGAGCCGGGTTTTCTCGTCGGCGGCCTGCTCGAGAACTTCGGTGAGGGGGCGCGGCTGGGGAAGGGCGAGGACCTGATCCTCGAGGCCGACGAGTACGACAGCGCCTTCTTCGACAAGGGACCCAAGTTTCTCCACTACTGGCCGCAGATCGCGATTCTCGGCGCGGTGGAATTCGATCACGCGGACATCTACGCCGATCTGGCGGCGGTGGAAACGGCGTTTTCCCGCCTGCTGCGCCTGCTGCCGGCTTCCGGTGTGCTGGTGGCCAATGGAGACGACCCGGTGGTCCGTCGCCTGGCGGCCGAGGCCCGTTGTCCGGTGCGCTGGTTCGGGACGGACCCCGCGGCGGATCTGCGGGCGGTCGATCGACACGATCACGATGCGGGCCAGGATTTCGACCTCTACCGCGGTCCCCACCGGCTGGCCGCGGTCCGCCTCCCGCTGCCCGGCGAGCACAACGCGCGCAATGCACTGGCGGCCCTGCTGGCCTTCGAGGCGGCGGGTGGTGATCTGGTGCAGGG
>JALTMS010000683.1 GCA_027001345.1 Acidobacteriota bacterium
GCGCCGTGGCCAGGGTGGAGATCAACATCGTGCCGACGCCGCCGAAGACGATCGCGGCGAGGGCCAGCATCGAGCCGGAGACCACCGCCATCGCCCCGGTGGCCAGCACGCTGGCCACGCCCAGCCTTCGCTGCGTGGCCTGCCGCAGTCGGCCGACGGTCACCGCCAGGTGCAGGCGCAGCAGCGACGGCACCACGTACCGACTCATGGCAGGTACCACTCCATCGTCGGCACGTCCGGGGGCACTCCCAGCGCTTCGAGAATCGCCCGCTCGAGGGTGTCATGGCGCCCGACCACTTCGGTCAGGGGACCGCTGGTCAGCACCCGCCCCTCGTCGATCACCGCCACGTGGGTCGCCAGGGATTCCACCAGCGGCAGTACGTGGGAGGTCAAGAAGATCGTCACCCCGCGCTGGCGCAGGGCCTCGAGCATGTTGCGAATACCGCGTGCGGCGACCGGGTCGATACCCTCGAAGGGCTCGTCGAGGAAGAGCAGCGAGGGGCCATGGATCAGTGCCGCGGCGAGAGCGGCCTTTTTGCGTGTGCCCTGGGAGAGGGAGCGCACGCTCTGGTCGAGGTGCTCGTCGAGGGCCAGCGCAACGGCGAGTTCTTCGAGCCGCCGTTCGGCCTCTTCGCGGGTCAGGCCCCGCAGGGCGCTGAGTCGGACGATGTTTTCCCGCGGGGAGAGCACGTCGTAGAGCACCGGAAAATCGGGGACCACGCCGATGCGTTGCCGGAGGACCGCACCGGCCTTGCGGGGGTTCTCCCCCAGGACACGAACCGTCCCTTCTCCCGGGGCCAGCAGACCGGTGAGAATCCTGACGGTGGTGGACTTGCCCGCGCCGTTGGAGCCTACCAGGGCGAAGAAGGCTCCTCGGGGAACGGCCAGGTCGACCCGGTCGAGGGCCGTGATCGCTCCGAAACGGCGAACCAGGCCCCGGGTATCGATGGCCGGGCCGGCGGTGGGGGGCATCGAATCAGCGCTCATCGGAATCCAATATAGTCCCGTGGGGTGATGGAAAACCGTTCGTTTTCGGCTAAACTCCACCGGGGTAATGGGGTTACGATCCAGGCCCCGGATGGAGGCCCAGTGAGGCGAGGCCCGATGAGGCTAGGCCCAGTGACGCGAAGCTGCCCGGTGCCGGGCTACCACCGGTCCTTCGGCTCTCGACTCTTCAGTCGATCTTTCTTCCGACCCGCCCTGCTCGCCGTGGTGACCTGTCTGTTGCTGGCGGGGGTCGCCTCCCGAGCTGCCGATCGCTCGCCCAGCGGCAGGATCCTGCGCGGGGTGGCTGTCGATCCCTCGGGTCGGGCCCTCGGCGGCGTCGAGATCGTAGTGACCCGCGAGCCTGCCGGCAGCGTGAAGGACGCCGCGCCGAAAACCGTGCGCAGCGATTCCAGGGGTCGGTTTGCGCTGGCGGGACTCGCGCCGGGCTCCTACCGCATCGTCGCGGTCAAGGGGGGCTACTCGGTCCTGGTGGGCAAGGTCGATACCCTCGTGCGGGACTTTCTCGAGATCATTCTCCAGCCCTCGGGACCACCTGCTTCTCCCGGCTCGCGGCCCCAGGGCTCGGCCTGGGCTCTCCGACTGCCCGAGCGCGATCGTCTCGAGGCTCGTGGCGCCGAGCCCGGCTCCGCGGCGGCGTCTGCCGAGTCGGCCGAGGGGCGCGCTCCCGTGCTCTTCGAGATGCAGCGAGCCTGGCTCTCCGACGCCTCCGGAACCACTGAGGGACTGACCGCGGCCTTTTCGGGTCAGGTGCCGATCGAGGGCTTCGGTCGCTTCGCCGCGAGCGTGCGCCACCGGGCGGTGGGGCAGGGTAGCGGCGCCCGGGACAGCGGCAACGTGGTCCTGGCTTCCTGGCGACCGGAGGCGGGAGTTGGCACCGGCATCCCGACCATCGAGGTCAGCGCCGTGGGGCGCAATCGGCGGGGTGTGCCGGCCGGCGCGGTGGGCAGCAGCGGTTTCAGCCAGCGGCAGCTCGGCATGCGTGCCGAGTGGTCGGTACTTCGGCCCGGGACTCTGGTCGAGGGCAGCATCGAAGCCGGACTGGCTCGCGGTGCGGAAGATTTCGCGCCCCTGGTGGAGGGCAGCCAGGCGTTCGAGTCGAGTTTTTCGGCACGCCGGATCGCCGCCCACCTCTCGGTTCGCAATCGCTGGACCCGGCACCACGAGCTGGAGGGCAGCATCGATTTGATGCGTGCGTCGGGGGGCCTGCTGGACGATCCGCTGGACCGCTCCGCGGCGCTGGCGACCTTCAGTGACCGGACCGGCCTCGGTGGACTCGAGAGCCTCGACGGCGACACGGTGGATCTGCGCCTGGCCGACACCTGGCGCCCGACCACCCGCTGGA
>JALTMS010000684.1 GCA_027001345.1 Acidobacteriota bacterium
CGTTCCCAATCCGGCCGGACAGCCACAGACCTGGCCGGCAATCCGATGTTCCAGCCACGTCCTGCTGTCTATCGTGATGACGGTCAGGCCAACCGCGCAATACGGCGGGCCATGGGCAGATTCAACAGGCGCGGAGGACGTGGCGGATGATCCCAAAAGAAACCCGCCGGTGCGGCGGCGGGTCACGAAACAATCACGCGAAGGACGCGGCCAGTTTACCACGCCTGTCTTTCGAGCGGGTGAAGCATGCTGCCCACGGTCGCTGGCTGGCCATCTGGGCGGACCACGGTATCACAGACCTTCCAACACCTGGCCGACACGGGCCATGCCCTGGCTGCGGCGGCCGCGATCGGTTTCGTCTGGTGCCGGCTGACCAGGACGACGGTGGCTGGATTTGCGGCCAAGGCGGTGAGACCACCGGCGGCGACGGTTTCTCGCTGCTGGTCCACTGCGGCCTTGCGGCCAATCCCGGGGAAGCGCTCCGCTTGGTCGCGGGCTGGCTGAGGCTGCTGGACGAGAACCCCCGGGCCATCACTTCAGACAGCGCCCTGAGGCCTCCAGGACCGGTAGTTGACGGTCTCCAGCCTGAATCCCCCAAGACCGACTACGCCCGCCGGATATGGCTGGAGGCGGCCGATGATGCACCTGTCTGGGAACACCACTACACCATCCAGAAACGGTTACTCAAGCCCGGCTGGTCGGCAGGCGCGCGCCGCGGCACCGTCTCAGGCCGCGTGGTCGGCCGATACGCCGACTGCATTGTCGTGCCTGTCCGCGACCTGGCCACCTTCGAGGTGGTCGCCGCCCAGGCGATCAATCCGCAAGGTAAAAAGCAGACATTCGGGCCAGTCAAAGGGCACGCCTTTGCCATCGGCGCAGCACCATCACCAGGCAAGCACATCGATCCGCTGATTCCGGTCTTCGTCGTCGAAGGTTGGGCGGATGCGGTGGCCATGTTCATCGATCAGGGCGGCAAAGCATGCGTGCTGGCTGGTATGGGCCTCAACAACCTACAGGCTGTTGCCAAAGCGGCGGCCGATGCTTGGCAACCAACGAAAATTACGATCGTGGAGGACGCGCTATGACAAAAATCGACCGAGTCAGGATCAAGCGCAACGGTGACCTGAAAGACCCGGCCGATCTGGTCGCCGCCGGGAAGTCGGTGGAGGTGGAGCCTGTGGAGGAAACCGGCGCTGTGGAACTCATCGACGGCAACAGCCTGAAACTCGAACCCATTGACTGGTTATGGGATGGATGGCTGGCAAAGGGAAAGTTGCATATCCTCGCGGGGCCACCAGGCACGGGGAAAACGACGGTTGCTGTCGCCCTAGCTGCAACCATTACCAACGGCGGACGCTGGCCAGACGGGTCGCGTGCCAGTAAAGCCGATGTACTGATCTGGTCGGGCGAGGACGATTACAGAGATACCCTTCTGCCGCGTCTGATTGCGTGCGGTGGAAACCCGGGAAGGGTTCAATTCGTTTCCTCAACCTACAGCGACGAAGGCAAGCGGCCATTTGACCCCGCTTTGGATACACCCGGACTGGCCAAGAAAATCCACGATAACCCGCCCGGCCTGTTGATCGTGGATCCGATCGTTTCGGCAGTCACGGGTGATTCTCACAAGAACTCGGAGACGCGTCGGGCGCTGCAACCACTGGTGGACCTTGCGAAGAGGCTGGGAGTTGCCACGTTGGGTATTTCCCATTTTGCCAAATCTTCCGCCGGACGACTGCCTGTGGAGCGTGTGGCCGGGTCACTGGCCTTCGGCGCAGTGGCGCGCGTTGTCCTGGCAGCGGTGAAGATGCCGGAGGATGATGAACATCCTCGCGTACTGTGCCGTGCGAAGTCGAACATCGGTCCCGACGGCGGGGGCTTCGGATTTGATCTTAAGCAGGTCGATATCCCAGATCATCCGGGAATCCGTGGTAGCCGGCTTTTGTGGACTGGCAAGGTGGACGGAGAGGCGCACGAGATTCTTGGTATAGCGGATGATCTGGAGGATGAATCACGGAGCGATGCCGAGGCGTTTCTGCTGGAGGAACTTCGGGACGGAGCAGTTGCTACTAAGGATCTGCAAAAGGCGGCTAAGGGGGCAGGTATCGGCTGGCGGACCGTGGAGCGGGCGAAAAAACGGCTGGGCATCGTGGCGAAAAAGCGGTCATTCGGTGGGGGCTGGGAGTGGTCCATGCCTCACGACGAAGGTGACTCCGCCACGAAGACCGCTACACCAAAAACTAGGCGGTCTTCGCGGTCTTCGACAGAGAACGACGACGAAACGCGCGAAGACCGCGAAGACCGGCAAGATACAGATGTAGCGGTTTTCGCGCGTTTCGTCGTCGTTCTCTGT
>JALTMS010000685.1 GCA_027001345.1 Acidobacteriota bacterium
ACCCGCGCCTGCCCCGACCCGGACACCCAGCTCGCCGAGGCCAGGGTCGTGGCCACGATCTTCGCCGACGACGGCCAGGTGGCGGGCAACGCGGCCGTCACGTTTTCGTCCGACAGTGGCGGGACCTTCGACCCGGCCACGGCCGTCACTGCCGAGATCAGCGGCCAGGCGACTTCGACTTTCAAGGTCGGGCGCATCGATGGCCGGAACATCGTCGTCACGGGCGTGCTCGACTCTACCGGCGAGAGCGACACCGCGGAGATTCAGGTTCCGGGCGAGATCACCGCGCGCTTCGTTCGTATCGCCCTGGCCGACCCGCCCCAACTCGATCCCGGTAACGTGGGGCCGCGCTCGACGAGCCTGGCCTTTCAGGTGGGCTCGGCCTGCAACCTGGCGGACATGGAATTCACGCTGACCTGGGATCCGGCGGTCGCCGAGCTGTCGACCTTCCCCACGGGTGATCCCCAGGAGGGTGAGCCCTACATCCTGACCGATCCGTTCTTCGATCAGGCGGATCCCGGCTCACCGGAACCGGAGTCCACCCTCGAGGTCACCCCGTCACCGGGGCGCGTCCACATCCGCTACTATCGCAGCGATACACCGCAAACGGGATTGACCTACGGCATCCCGCGCCAGCTCCTGGTGCTGGTTTTCGACGGTCTCGCGGAAGGCGCCACCGAAGTGCAGCTCGACTCCCTGCGCCTGACGCCATCATTTGGGCCCGACTACCCGATCACGACGAGTGATGTCAGCGTCGATCCCCTGATCTTCATCGATCGCCAATGAGCAGCGAGGCCGGCCACAAGGAGGCTGGCTCGAGCAGCCGGAGCGGAAGCGTCACCCCCCTCCCCCCGTGGGAGGGCCTGAGCGTGGCCGGAATCTTCCGCCAGCCCATGCCCTACGGACGCAAACCCTTCGGCCGTTTCCTCTGCCGCGTGGTGCTGGCGTCGTTTCGCAAGCGGATCATCGACGTCGAGGGCCTCGAGCACGTCAAGCCCGAGCAGGACCCACTGATTCTGGTCCTCAATCACAGCCAACGCGTCGAAGCCGTGCTGATCCCCACGCTGCTGATCATGCAGCGCCAGGGCAAGCTGGTGCACTTCCTGGCGGACTGGAATTTCCGCCTCTACCCGGGCCTGAACCTGATCTTCCGGCTTTCCGAAACCATCACCGTGGTGCGCAAGGACGCCCGGCCTCGCTTCCTCAACCTGCTCAAGCCCCTCTACCGCCCGGCGCGTCCCCCCCTGGTGGAGGCCCGCCGACGCCTCGAGGCAGGGGCCGCAGTGGGGATTTTCCCGGAAGGAACGGTCAACCGCGACCCCGCACGACTGCTTGCCGGCCACCCCGGAGCCGCCCGGCTGTCCCTCGAGACGGGAGTCAAGGTCGTACCAGCGGGGATTCGCTTTCCCGAATCTCCACCCGGCCAGCCGATCTCGGACAGCGCCCGATTCACGCTCCATTTCGGCACCCCGCTGCACCCGCCGACCGAGCACGTCGGCCGGCGGGCACCGGCAGCGGCGGTCAGATCGTGGCATCATCGGCTGATGTCCGAGCTGGCTCGGCTCTCCGGCAAGACGTGGCAGCCCCGGGCCACGGGAGGTGCATGATGGCACTCAAGGATCGGATCGCGGTCTTCCGCGTGGAGTCCGCCGAACAGCGACAGCAGGCTCTCGAAGTGCTGGCTTCGACCTACCGCGACGAGAAGCGCTGGGTCGGCGACGAACAGTCCCAGCTTCCCGAGGCCGACCTGAGCCGAGATGACATCTCCTGGTTCGTGGTCTGTGTCGATCAGCAACCCGTCGGTGTGCTGCGAGTGCTCTACGATCCGCCCCTCGAGCTGTACGCCAAGTACGGCTTCGAGCTGATCGGCAAGGACCTGGACGTGGAGAAGTTCGTCCGCGATCACCGCATCGCCGAGATCGGTCGTTTCGCCGTGCTCCCCGAGTATCGCCGGTTCATCGTCGTCGTCGCGGCGTTGATGAAGGCTGCGAGCACCGAAACGGTGATCAAGGGGTACACCCACTACATCACCGACGTCTTCGAGGACGACCCCCACAGTCCCTACCAGTTCCACACCCGAGTGATGGGTTTCGAGCCGGTGGCAACCCATGAAGTGGGGGAACTCAACTCCCGCTCCCGCCGGATCACGCTGGTACTCGACCTGAAGGCATCCTACCTGCGGCTGAAGAAACGCGGCGGCTGGATCTTCCGCCTGTTCACCGGCGACTGGGATGAAAACCTTCACAGCCAGATGACGTCCTGAGCCGATAGCCGGGAGGGGCCTTGAGCAGCAGCCTGAGCAGCCTGGCCGACACGCTCGGGATCGCCTGGACATGGGCCCGCCGTGTTTTCATCTTTGCCCTGGTCGCCAGCCTTTCCCTCTTCGCGCTCGAACTCGTCCACCTCCATGCGCTGCTCGCCGGCATTCACCCGTTCCTGGCGTGGAGCGTGACGGGGCTGCTGCTCTTCGGTGTCGGCGGCCTGCTCGGAACCCTGGCCTGGCGCTGGTGGTCGGTCCCCCGAGTGCTGATGCCACCCGACCTGCCGCCACCGGCTGAGGGCTGGACGCTCCGGCAGGCCCGGGCCTACCTGCGCTTTGCCCGGCAATACCTCGAACGCCAGGCCGCCAACCCAGCTCTCGGCCCGGACGACGCCAGCGGCATCGCTCCGGCCCTCGAGCGCGTCGCCTCCCTCGATGCGACCCTACCGGCGGAAAAGCTGGTCGAGACGGTGGAGCAACAGGTGGACCTGGCCCTCGAGCCCCTCGACCGCAAGGCACGCCAGGAGGTCTGGCGGGCAGCCTGCCAGGTGGCGGCCCTGACGGCGATCAACCCCTCGTCCCTGCTCGATGTGCTGATCACCCTGCTGCGCAATCTGGACCTGATGGCCCGCCTGGCCACGCTCTACGGGGGGCGCCCCGGTCTGGTGCCCAGCCTGCGCATCGTCCGCGACGTGATGGCCTCGGCGGCCACTGCCGGCCTGCTCGACCGTCTGGCGGAGGGGGCTTCCTCGGTGGCCGCCGAGATGGTGGGGTCGTGGACCACGCGCCTGGCGGGGCCCGTCGGTCAGGGCCTGGTCAACGGCCTGGTCACCGTGCGACTCGGAGATGCCGCCGTCGCCCGCTGCCGTTCCCTGCGCAGCCGTCGCGTGGGAATCAAGCCCTGGTCCGCCGCCACCTGGCGCGAGATGGCTCGCCGGCTGTCGGCCATGGTCTCCCGCACTCTGGCTCCGGAGATGGCCCGGGCCTTCAAGCAGGCCGGCCGCAACGTCACCACACGCAGCGGCGGCGCCCTGCGGAAGGCCTGGCAGTGGGTGCGGGGCGGACGGTCCATCGAAGAAGAGCCTCCGCTACCCTGAGTTCGCAGCGCGGTATCCGAGGCAGGAGGGCTACGGCTCGCGACGGATCACCTTTTCGGGGCCCACCGTCGAAAGATACATGTAGTAGAGCAGTGGGATGACGACCAGGGTGAGCAAGGTCGCCACGATCACCCCGGCGATCAGAGCCACCGCCAGGCCCTGGAAGATCGGGTCGAGATAGATCACCAGGCCCCCGACCACCAGTGCCGCGGCAGTCAGTACGATCGGGCGGAAGCGCACCGCTCCTGCGCGCAACACCGACTGCTCGAGAGACTCGCCGGCCTCCAGTTCGAGGTCGATGAAATCCACCAGCAGAATCGAGTTGCGCACAATGATCCCCGCCAGGGCGATGAAACCGATCATCGAGGTGGCGGTGAAAAACACGTGCAACAGGCCGTGGGCCGGCAGGATGCCGATCAGGGTCAGGGGGATCGGCGCCATGATGATGAAAGGCGTGATGAACGAGCGGAACCAGCCCACCACCAGCACGTAGATGAAGACCATCACCACGGCGAAGGCGATACCCATGTCGCGGAAGACCTCGTAGGTGATCTGCCACTCGCCGTCCCACTTCATCGTGTAGCGTGAGCGATCCTCGGGCAGGTGAGTCGAAATCACCCGCAGCGGTTCACCGAGGGGCGTGATGATCCGAGCGATGGCATCACCCATGTTGGCGATCGCGTAAACCGGCGACTCGGCCTGGCCGGCCACCTCACCGATGACATAGGTCACCGGCTGCAGATTCTTGTGGTAGCGGAACATCTCCCGAGTCGCAGGACGCAGATCGACGATCTCGGCCAGCGGCACCATGCGGCCGTCAGCGCCGTGTACCGTCAGTTGCAGCAGGTCCCCTACCCGAGCGCGCTGAGCCCGATCCAGGCGCAGCACGATCGGCACCGCTTCCCGAGCGGTCTCCACGTGGGCCAGTCCCGCCTCGGCACCGGCGAGCGCCACGCGCAGAGTGCGCACCACCTGTTCCGGGGTCACTCCGGAGCGGGCGGCCTTCTCTCGATCGACCTCGACTTCCCAGCGTGGAGCGGGCTGTTCGACGTACCAGTCCACGTCGGTCACCCCCTCGGTGTTCTCGAAGACCCTCCGTACCTGGCGAGCGATCTCCAGCCGCCCTTCGAGGCTCGGACCATAGATCTCCGCCACCAAGGTCGAGAGCACGGGAGGACCGGGAGGCACCTCGGTCACCTTGACGTTCACGCCGAGCCGCTGGCCGATGGGCTGCAACTTGTGCCGGATCTCCTTGGCCAGTGGGTGGGACTTGGTGTCCCGTGATTTCTTGTCCACCAGGTTGACCTGGATGTCGGCCACGTTGGCCCCCTGGCGCAGGAAGTAGTGCCGCACCAGACCGTTGAAGTTGAACGGCGCGGAAGTCCCGACATAGACCTGGTAATCGGTCACCTCGGGTATCTCGCGGAACACCGAAGCGATCTCCCGTGCTGCCGCGTTGGTCTGCTCGAGGGTGAAGCCCTCGGGGGCGTCGATGACCACCTGCAACTCCGACTTGTTGTCGTAGGGCAGCATCTTGACCGTCACGAAGCGGGTCGGCACCGTCAGGGTCGAGAGCAGCAACAGCAGCACGACGAACACCAGAAAGCCATAGCGCAGCCAGCGCGAATTGAGCATCGGGCGCATCAAGCGTGCATAGAGCCGGTGAACGCGGGACTCCTGTGGGGTCTCCTCCACCGCACACTCCCCCGGCCCCACAGCCAGCTCCTCGGCCTTGCGACGGAAGAGCTTGTAGGTCAGCCAAGGGGAAATGACGAAGGCCA
This sequence comes from Acidobacteriota bacterium, assembly GCA_027001345.1. GTDB lineage: Bacteria > Acidobacteriota > Polarisedimenticolia > J045 > J045 > JALTMS01. The sequence continues at coordinate 5,139 of JALTMS010000685.1, forward strand.
CCAGCAGCGAGAAGAGCATCGCCGCCGAGGCGTTGATCGGGATCGGCCGCATGTAAGGCCCCATCAGGCCGGAGACGAAGGCCAGCGGCATCAGGGCGGCGATCACGGTGAGCGTGGCAAGGATCGTCGGATTGCCCACCTCGTCGACGGCGTAGACCGTCGTCAGACGTGGATGGGCCCAGCCGAGCTTGTAGTGGCGGTGGATGTTCTCCACCACCACGATGGCATCGTCGACCAGGATACCGATGGCGAAGATCAACGCGAACAGGGTGACCCGGTTGAGGGTGTAGCCGAAGAAATAGGATGCGGCGAGTGTCAGGGCCAGGGTCACCGGTACCGCCACGGCCACCACGATCCCTTCTCGGCGACCGAGAGCGAAGGCCATGAAGATCACCACGGCCAGCGTGGCGATCAGCATGTGATCGATCAGCTCGGTGGACTTCTCATTGGCGGTAAAGCCGTAGTCGCGAGTCTTGGTGATGTGAATATTCGAGGGCACCAGCTTGCCCTCGAGACCCGAAATCAGGCGGTCGAGATCCTCGACCAGCACCACGGCGTTGGTCCCGGCCTTCTTGGCCACCGCCAGCGTCACCGCGGGGGCGTCGAGGCCGGCCCGTTCGATGTCCTTTTCCGGTGCAGCCGGGCCGGAACCCATCCAGACGTAGGTCTCGGGCTCGGCGGGACCGTCGAGAATCCTGGCCACGTCGCGCAGATAGACCGGGTGCCCGCCGTAAACTCCCACCACGACATCGGCGATCTCGCTCGCGTCCCTCAGAAAAGCCCCCACATCAACCGGAATCTCCTGGTCGAGGTTGACCGTGTTCCCCGCCGGCAGTCGCCAGTTGAAACCCTGCAGGGCCTGATAAGCCTGGAGCAGGGAGACGTTGAAGGCACCGAGCTTCTCCCGGTCGAAGTCCACGCGCACCACGTGTCGCTGGCCGCCGAGCACCCAGACCTGGGCGACCCGGGGATGACGTGTCAGCTCGACCTTCACTTCGTCGGCCACTCGACGCAACTCGAGGGGCGTGGCCGTCTCGCTCCACAGGGTGTAGGCCGCCGCCGGCACGTCGTCGATGCTGCGCGGCTTGATCACCGGCTTCATCACTCCGGCGGGAAGTTCATCGAGCGCGGACTGGATCTTGGCCTGAACCCGCACGACAGCCTGGTCCGGGTCGGTGCCGACGAGGAAGCGCACGATGATCATGCCCCCGGAGGGCTGGGAGGTGGAGTAGATGTAATCGACGTTCTCGATTTCGTAGAGCAGCTTTTCGAGCGGCGTGATCGCCCGATGCTCGACCTCCTCGGCGGTGGCGCCGGGATAGCCCACCATCACGTCGATCATCGGTACCTTGATCTGCGGCTCCTCCTCTCGGGGCGTGATCATCACCGCGAAGGCGCCGAGCAGCAGGGAGAAGAGCACCATCAGGGGCGTGAGCTTGGATTCGAGGAAGGCCTTGGCAATCCGCCCCGACGCGCCCAGGGGCCGGCGGGTCATCTTCTCCCGCAGGGCCTCCCGGCCGGCAGAGTCCTGATCGCTCATGGCTGCACCTCCACGGGGGTTCCGTCAGCCAGCGGGCCGGGAATACCGAGTACGACCTGCATACCCTCGCCCAGCCCGGAAAGGATTTCCACGCGCTGCCCTTCGATCGTCGCGCCGGTGGTCACCGCACGCGTGCGAGCCTGTCCCTGGTCATCGCGCACCACCACCAGTTCGAGCCCACCCCGGCGATGCACCGCCGCCGCATCGATCACCAGCGTCTCGCTGACCTCACCCGGCAACCACGCCCGACCCGAAATGCCGGACGGCACGGTCAGGGCCTCGAGACCGAGCTTGACGGTGAAGGTGTGGGTGGCGGGATCCGCAGCGGGCAGGATCTCGTCCACCACACCCTGGACGGTGCCCAGATCGGGACGGGAGTCGAAGCTCAGCGGCAGACGGTCGCCGAGCTGAACTCGGGGAATATCCGTCTCCCGGACGTTGACCCAGAGCTGGGATCCGGTCAGCGACTCGACGCGCACCAGCGGCCGACCCGGTGCCGCCAGATCCCCCACCTCCACCAGGGTATCGACCACCCGGGCATCGAAGGGGGCGCGGATCACGGCATCCTGGGCGACGGTCTGAGCGGCCTTGACGGCGCCTCGAGCCTGTTCGACGGCCCCCTGAGCCTGTTCGAAGTGCATCCGCGCGATGTCCAGTTCGACGTCGGAAGCCGCCTTCTTGGCATGCAGACTCTCGAAGCGGCGGAAGTTCTTCTCGGCCATCGCCAGGGCGGCCTCAGCCTGGGCCAGAGCCCCCTGGGCCTGAGCCACCTGCCCCTCGATGGCCTGGGGCTGAATGGTGATCAGCTCCTGGCCCTTGCGCACACGCTGGCCGGCATCGACCGCGACCTTCACCACCGGGCCGACCACCCGACCCGAGAGAAAGGATTGCCGGCCGGGCTGCACCAGGCCGTAGACCTCGATCGGATCCTGGCGACTGAGACGTTCGACCGGAGCGACCCGGGCCTGGACCGGCTCGAAGGTGGCCTCCGCCCTTTCGGGGGTCGTCTTGCCGCAGCCGGCCAGGGCGGCGACAGCGAAAGCGAGGCTGAAGGTGACAACGCTGCGGGTAGTCATCGGCAATCCTCCGAAAGTTGCTCGGCTTCGATCAGGGAACGCCCCGACGCATAGAGCAGTCGGTAGGTGGCCAGCGCCGTGTCGTAGCGGGCTACCAGCTCGCGCACCGAGGCCTCGCGAAGCTGGGTCTCGGCGTCGAGCAGGTCGATCATCTTGTCCAGACCCTGGCGAAAGCGCTCCTCACGCACCCGCAGGGACTCTTCCGCCGCTGCCAGCGCAGCCAGTGCCGTCTGGCGGCGGGCACGGGCCGTGCCCAGCTCCTGCCAGGCCTGGCGCACCTGGAGCGTGATGCCTTGCTCGAAACGTTCGACGTTGGATTCCCAGGCCGAAGCCTGGTGACGGGCGGCCGCCCGAGCCGCCTTGTCGGCACCACCGCGGAAGAGGTTGATCCGCGCGACCCCCATCAGCGTCGTGGACTTGCCGTGACTGCCGAAGGCCACGTCGTCGTACCACTCGTAGCGCCCGATCAGCGCCACTTCGGGACGGTAGGCGGCAGTGGCCGCCTTGACCTCGAGCCTGCCGGCCTCGAGCTTGCGCCGAGCCGCGCCGAGGTCCCGCCGGGCATCGAGGGCACGCTGGATCCACTCTTCCACGTCGCCGTCCACCGGTGGCGGCGGTGGGACCGGAGCCAGCTCGTGAGGTGTGGACTGGGGCAGGCCCATGTGGAAATTCAGCGCCGCCGAGGCCAGCTCTGCGCCGCTGCGGGCCTGTTCGACCAGCTCATCCATCTTGGCCAGGTAGACCCGCGCCTTGAGCACTTCCGCCTCGACGATCAGCCCCTCGGCCGCGTAGTTCTCCGCCAGCGCCACGTGCTCGGCGGTGGTCTCCCGAGCCTTCTCGAGCAGGCCCAGGTACTCCCGTGCCTTGGCCAGGTTGGTGTAGGCGGTGACCGTCTCGAAGGTCACCTCTTCGAGAGTGTGCCGACGGCCCAGTTCCTCGGCATCGCTGGCCAGAGACGCCTGGGAGATCCGCGCGGAGAGCTTCCCGCCGGTGTAGACCGGCTGGACCACCTCCAGGCGCGAGATCCAGGTGGTCAGGGGATCCGGGTCGTTGGGGTCCGAACCGAAGAAGGCCTGCATGTCGAAGCGCTCTTGATTGAGCTGCAGCGCGAAGCTCTCGGCCGGACTGTCGGTCCGATAGTAGACCTCGGAAACATCGACCTGGGGCAAGCGGTGGGCGCGAGCCTGGCGTGCGCGCGCGGTGGCAGCCCTGGCCGAGGCATCGGCGGCCGACACGGCGCGGCTGTTGGACAGCGCGGTGCAGGTGGCCCGGGAAAGCGTCAAGGGCTGCTCGGCGGCAAGGGTCCCACTGATGGTCAGCGCGGCGACGAGCAGCGCGGTCCACTGAACTGACATCGGCTCAACCTCCTGCCTGCCCGGAGCAGGCGACGACGTTGGGGAGCGCTTGCTCGATGCCCCCCCGACGGGAACGAGAAGTCTAGCGCGCCCAGCCATCGTGCGGGGGGACGTTCTGGTTCCCCCCCAGGGATGCAATCCCCGCCAGTGGGATACAGCCATCGTCCCCGCCGACGGAAGGCAGGTGCCAGAGAGCCGGCCCCCTCGACCTCCCGCCAGG
>JALTMS010000686.1 GCA_027001345.1 Acidobacteriota bacterium
GCGGCAGGTTCGAGCTCTGGCGCACGATCATCCCGGTGGCCAAGGACCTGCGTGACTTTCGCGACGATCTGCTGTATTTCGCCGGGCGCCGGGATCAGCGTCCGGAGATGGACAAGTTCATGTACAAGCAGAAGATCCACTACTTCGCCGCCGCCTTCGGCAACATCGTGATGGTGGTCTCGGGGTCGTCGTTCCTCTTTCCGGACGTCTGGGCCGGTATCCTGCCGGCATCGGTCACGCCCTACTTCCAGGAGATGATGCGCCTGTCGCATCCACACGAGGCGCTGCTCGCGTTGCTGGTGATCGCCTTCTGGCACTGGTACAACGTCCATCTGGCGCCGGGCCGCTTTCCGATGCAGTGGACCTTCCTCACCGGCAAGATCACCCGCGAGCACCAGATGGAAGAGCATTTCCTGGAGTATCTGCGCAACCTGGTCGAGCATCCTCAGGAGCGGGTGTACCTGCAGGAGATGCTGGACGCCAGGGAGCTGGAGGAACAGGGGCATGTGGAGAGCGAGGCGGGCCCGGGCGGCGATGACCTGGTGCCGGAGCCCGAAGGGGGAGGTGGAGGGTGATCAGGCCGTTGACGAGGTGGCAGAAGGTGGTCGCGTATTCGGCGCTGGCGTTCGTCGCCGGGTGGACCTTGTTCGGGCTGTTCACGATCTGGCTGCTGCTGACGAGTGACTGAGTGGTACGGGGACGGCAATGAACGGTGCTGAGCAGACGACGGTGATCTTCGTGGTGCTGGCAGTGGTGCTGTTCATGCTGCTCGGGATCGCGATTCTGGTGATCGTCGACCACAAGGCCCAGATCCCCGATCACTTCCACAGCGATCCGTTCAGCATCCGCGGTCTGCGTCGCGACCATCCCGTCATTTCGTTTCTCACGGCGACCATTCTTGCCTGCATCATCCTGGCGCTGGTGGGCGAGCTGGCGGTGACCCTGGGCGAACGCTTCCATCTGTTCGAGACGAAGGAGGAGCCACGCCTGCTCGAGCTGCTGAAGGAACAGCGCGTGACCGAGAAGCAGCGCCACTTTCACCACGAGCTGAAGGTGGATCTGCCGAACCTGGGGCGCAAGCCGGTGTGCTTCTATTGCCACGGCGACTATCCCCACTCCAAGGAGCGGATGGTAAGGACGTTGTTGAACATGCACACCCAGTTCGTTGGCTGCATGACCTGTCACACCGATCCGCGCAGGATCGAGGAGGGCAGCCTCCGCTTCTCGTGGCTGAACTACTCGGGCATCCCGGTCGAGGGACCGCCCTACGGCACCGCCCTGGATCCGGATAGCGGCTTCCTCGTCGAGACCGACGACTACTACTCCAAGATCGTCGTCTACCAGGGATCGGTGGGGGAGGAGAATCTGCTCGAGATCCCCGAGACACGTCCCGAGGCGCGAGAGTTCCTGGAGGTGCGGGCGCGCCTCTCGGATCGGGACCGCGAGGCCGTGAAGAAGGCCTTTCATCGCCTCGTGAGCCCGAAGGGGAGATTCTGCACCCGGTGTCACACCCATGAGGAAGAGAGCTACCTGCCCTTTCGCGAGCTGGGGTTCTCGAACCAGCGGGTGGCGGATCTGACCAACCTGAACATCATCGGCATCGTGCAGAAATACCGCCGCTTCTACATGCCCAACCTGTTGCACAGCGACGTCGCGCTGCCGCGGGTGGAGAGTCTGATCGGGTCCGGAGGGAAGGGGGAGACCGAGGTGGAAGAGATGGGCGACGACCCGCGCGCCTGGTGGCGGCGGACCTTCGATTCGCCGCGGCCGGCGCCGGAGGAGTGATGCCCGTCGGGGGCCGGCACCGGGACCGACACCGGGACGCGGTGTGGCTGCCCGCCCTGCTCCTCTTGCTCTGCGGACCGACAGCCGTGGCTGGTGCCGGAGATGGGACGGTCTCGCACCTGTTGGACCTGGGCACGGATTCCAGGGGGCTGGTGCTGCCGACCGATGTGGCCGTGGCCGGCGGCAGGGTCTACGTGGTGGACAGCGGTCGGCACCGGGTCCGGGTCTTCGCTGTCGACGGGCGGGCCCTGTTCGACTTCGGGCAGCAGGGCCCCGGGGATGGGGCCTTCGAGTCCCCGGTCGGGATCGCGGCGGGCCCCGACGGCCGGATCTATGTGGCCGACCGGGGAAATCACCGGGTGCAGGTGTTTGGGCCCGATGGCCGCTTCGTCGCCGCCTGGGATCTGGGCGGAGGGGTGCCCGCGCCGCAGCCCGTGGACGTGGCGGTAGACCCCGGCGGCAGGCGCGTCTTCGTGACCGAAGCCACCCGGCACGGGGTCCTGGTGCTGGACCGGGAGGGCAGGATCACCGGGAGGTGGGG
>JALTMS010000687.1 GCA_027001345.1 Acidobacteriota bacterium
TCTGCAAGCGGATCGAGGGGCTGGCCGGGCGCGTGACCCGAGCCGACGGACGCAAGGTCAAGGAAAGGCCTCCCCTGCTCTACGATTTGACTGCGCTACAGAAGGAGGCCAACGCCCGTTTCCGTTTTTCGGCGCAAAAGACTCTCGACATCGCCCAGGCACTCTACGAGAGGAAGAAGGTCATCACCTACCCTCGAACCGACTCGCGCCACCTGGGCCAGGACCTGGTGGGAACGCTACCTGGAAGGATCCGCTCGCTGACCTTCGGCCCCTACGAGAAGACCGCCGCCCAGATCGCCGCAGACTGGCCCCCGAAACTCGGCAAGCGGGTGATCGATGACGCCGAGGTCTCCGACCACCACGCGATCATTCCCACCGGCAGCGATCCCCGAGCCGCGGGGCTCGGGCCGGACGAGAAAAAGCTCTTTGATCTGGTGGCCCGACGCTTTCTGGCGGTCTTCCTGCCCGATGCCGTGTTCTCGGTGATGGTGGCCGAGACCAGCATCGACCAGGATGTCTTCCTCGCCCGGGGTCGAAGCTGCCTGGTGCCCGGCTGGAGAGAGATCGATCCGCCGCGTTCGAGCAAGAAGGATCGAGAAGTCATTCTTCCCGCCCTGGTCGAGGGACTCGAAGCTCGGCAGGAAGAACACGAGATCCACGAGGGACGCACGAAGCCTCCGCGCCGCTACACCGAGGCCACCCTGCTGGGCGCAATGGAGCGGGCCGGCGAGGGCCTCGAAGAGCAGGAACTCAAGCGGGCGATGAAGCGCAACGGTCTGGGGACTCCGGCGACCCGCGCGGCGATCATCGAGACCCTCCTGCGCCGCAACTACGTGCGCCGTGAAGGGGGCAGCCTGGTGCCCAGCAAGGAGGGGCGGGCGCTGATCGACTGCCTGCCGGTGGACGAGTTGCGCTCGGCGCGGCTGACCGGCGCCTGGGAGGCCCAGCTCGTGGAGATCGCCGAGGGGCGGCGGAGCCGCGAGTCCTTCATGGAAGCGATCTGCGATCTGACCCGCCGCGTGGTCGAGACCATCAGCAAGGCGGAGATACCCGACGCGAGCCTGGCCACCTTGTCGCAGCCGGAGGCCGCCGAAGGCGAGCGCTTCGGCCAGTGCCCCCTGTGCCAGGCGGACGTACTGGCCGGTACCCGGGGCTGGCGCTGCTCCGCCTGCCACCTGTCGATTCCCCGGTCGATCGCTCGGCGGGAGATCTCCGACCGCATGGCCCGCGCGCTGCTCCGCGAGGGACGCTGTGCCCCGGTCAAGGGCTTCCGCTCTCGAGCAGGCAAGGAATTCCAGGCGGGCCTGGAAATCGACGAGCAGGGTGAAATACGCTTCTTCTTTCCCCAGTCCGAATCCCTGGGTGACTGCCCCGCCTGCGGCAAGCCCGTCCGACACCGGGGCAAGGTCTACTCCTGTGATACGGGTCGCGACTGTCCGTTCGTGATCTTCGCCGAGACCAGCGGCCGCGAGATCCCTGACTCGAGCGTCCGCGAGGTGCTCGAGCGCGGCCGGAGCGAGCCCCTCGACGGCTTCGAGCGGCGAGACGGCTCGAACTTCGCCGGCCGGCTGGAGTGGAACGAGCGCCGGGTGGTGCTGGTGGCGGTCGATGCTCGCTCGACCGCCGGGGCCGTCGGTCCCTGCCCCCGTTGCGGGGCGCAGGTGAGCTGGTCCTCCGGAGCCTGGCGCTGCGCGAAGGGAGATTTCGAAGTGCCGGCCAAGATCGCCGGCCGCCGTCTCGAAGCCGACGATCTCGGCGCCCTGCTCCGCGACGGCCGCACACGTCGGCTCTACGGCTTTCGCAAGCGAGACGGCAAGGCGTTCCGCGCTGCCCTGGTCCTTGATCTGGAAGGCGAGCGGCTGCTGACCTTCGACTTCCAGCCCAGCGAGGGAGAGACCGACCCAGCGCCACCCGAGGGGGCTCCTCCCCCCGCCCTGGGGCGAGTCGTCTGCCCGGCCTGCTTCGAGCGGGCCGACCCCCACCCGGGCTACATCATCGCCGGCAAGGAGGCCTGGGGCTGCTCGAAGTGGCGACAAGGCTGCAAGTTGAGGATCCCGTTCACCATCGAGGGCCAGCGCTTGCGCGACGAAGACGCCCGCCGTCTGCTCGGTCGCGACCGGGCCACTCGCCTGCTCCGGGGGCTCCACTCGGAGCGGGGCAACCTGCCAGTCAGCCGGGTGGTGCTGCGCCCCCTCGAAGACCCTTGCTGGAGGCTCGAACCCAAGGGCGGCAACGCTGGCTGAAGCTCCCGGCTTTGCGCTATGGTGGCCTGTACGTCGAGGAGGATGCATCAGCCCATGAACCGCATTCAGCGACGCCTGGTCGAGAGGATTCGCGACTCGATCATCGGCGAAGACCGGGTCCTCGAGGGACCCTACGGCCCACGACGGGTGACCTATGCGGACTACACCGCGTCGGGCCGTTCGCTGTCGTTCATCGAGGATTTCATCACCGGAGAGGTACTCCCGCTCTACGCCAACACCCACAGCGAAACCTCCACCACCGGCCGGGAGACCAGCCGCTTTCGTGAACAGGCCCGCAGCATCATCGCCGAGAGCGTGGGGGCCGGCGACGACGACGTGGTGATCTTCTGCGGGTCGGGAGCCACCGGTGCGATCAACAAGCTGGTGAGCATCCTCAACCTGCGGATTCCCGCGGAACTCGACGAACGCTATGGGCTCTCGCGACAGATTCCGGCGGAAGAGCGCCCGGTGGTTTTCATCGGGCCTTACGAGCACCACTCCAATGAGCTGCCCTGGCGGGAGACCATCGCCGATGTGGTGGTGATCGACGAGGATGCCGATGGACGCATCGACCAGCAGCACCTCGAGCGGGAACTCGAGCAGTACCAGCAGCGGCCCCTGCTGATCGGCAGCTTCTCGGCCGCCTCGAATGTCACGGGCATCGTCTCCGACACCCGTGGCATCTCGATCCTGCTCCATCGCTATCGGGCACTGGCCTTCTGGGACTTTGCCGCCGCGGCCCCCTACGTCAAGATCGAAATGAACCCCCGACACGATGGCCTCGGTGGCGAGCTGGCCTACAAGGACGCGGTGTTCATCTCACCCCACAAGTTCATCGGCGGGCCCGGCACACCAGGGGTGGTCGTCGTCAAAAAGAGCCTGCTCAACAACGCCGTGCCCAGCGATCCCGGCGGCGGCACGGTCTCCTACGTCAGCAGCATCCAGCACGATTACGTCACCGACCCGGCTCACCGGGAAGAGGGCGGTACGCCGGCTATCATCGAATCGATTCGCGCAGGTCTGGTCTTCCAACTCAAGCAGGCCGTTGGCACCGAGCTGATCGAAGAACTCGAGGCCGGATTCGTCAGACGCGCGATCGAATCCTGGGGCGCGAACCCCAAGATTCAGATCCTCGGCAACCGAGACTCTCAGCGCCTGTCGATCGTCTCCTTCCTGATCCGGCACGGCGAGCAGTTCCTGCACCACAACTTCGTCGTCACCCTGCTCAACGATCTGTTCGGCATTCAGGCCCGGGGCGGCTGTTCGTGCGCCGGCCCCTACGGCCATCGACTGCTGGGCATCGACATTCAGCATTCGATGCGATTTCAGGAAGTGATCCGGGCGGGCTGCGAGGGCATCAAACCGGGCTGGGTGCGGGTGAACTTCAACTATTTCATCTCGGAAGAGGCTTTCCGCTACATCCTCGAGGCGGTCCACCTGGTGGCTGAGGGGGGCCACTTGCTGCTCGACGACTACGATTTCTCACCCGACACGGGCCTGTGGCAGCATCGCCACTGGCGCCACGAACCGAGTCTGGGATTGACCGACCTGAGCTATGACCGGGGAAAGCTCGAGTACCCGACGATGCACGTCACCGAGCCGGAGAGTTCTCTCGAGCGCTATCTTGATCAGGCCCGAGAGATCTTCGCCGAGCGCAAGCGGCGGGAGCCGCGCTCGATGACGCATCCCACCCTCGAAGAGCGACTCGAGCGGCTACGCTGGTTTCCGCTGCCCGGCGAGACCACCGCTTCGGCTCGCTGACCCCCCCCGGCACGATGCTCCTATTCACTTCGGTGCCCGCAATTCGGGACGCGCGAGCAGTTCCTCTGCGGTTGTCGTCGCCTCGACGGCGAAGGTGGCGATCGGCGTGCCGCGACGCCGATACCACTCGACCAGTGGCCGCGTCTCGGCGCGGTAGACATGGAGCTTGCGCCGGATGTCCTCGGGGCGATCGTCGCTGCGGTGGGCATGGTCCTCGCTGTCACCTCGCCGGCGCTGACTGACCCGCTGTGCGACCACCGGCTCGGGGCAGTCGAGAACGATCACCCGCTCGATCGCCAGCAGCGACTCGATCTCCGAGGCCTGCCCGACGCTGCGCGGGATGCCGTTGAGAATCACCCCGCGGGCGGCCGCGTATCGATCGATGAGCGCTCGAACGATCCGCGCCGCGAGGGGAAAGGCCGAATCGGGAAACAGAGCCCCGGCCTCGAGCAGCCGGCTGATGAAGGCCGTCTGCTCGACGTCGAGATCGATCGCCCCCCGACCGGCAGCAATCGATCGCAGGTTCTGGCCGAAGTCGAGGTGGTAGCGGCCGCTGCGCTCGGCCAGGGCATGCCCGAGGGGAGACTTGCCCGAGCCAGTGGGCCCGAGTAGCAACCAGGCGCTCGGACGGGATTCGACAATCGAAGATGGGCCGGACATCACGCACTCTCCCGGCGAGCCAATCGGCTCGCCGCAGTCGACAGGAAGGCGGTCGAGAATCGGCGTCTCCGCGCTGCGGGCTCTGGCATCCCGGGGATCTCTGGCGTGTTCCTCCACCGCTCCCCTCGAGCGAGCTGCCGTCACATTGTCTCGACTTCGATCACTCCATCGCCCAGTTCGAACACAACGCTGTGGTGCTCGATGCCGAACCACTCGCGAAAGGTCTTGTATCCGCGGCGCCTTGGCCAGACAGACTCGTCGGCCGTCCACCCAGCCAACTCGTTCTCGAAGATGAAACGCGCGTGTTTTCGAAGAAGTTGCTCGAGTTCATCATCGTCGTACCAGTGGGGCAAGAGGTAAGCGCTACAGTCCCTCTGAGCAATCTCGAGTGTTGTCTTTGTCGGGTGATCATCGCAACTGTTTGCCCAGTCGATGTACGGCTGCAGCGGTTTCACGACGATCACTCCTCTATTGATGCCCATGGCTCTCCATCCGTCTGGCGGCCGGGGCCCAGGTGCGGACGACCACGCGGCGGGGACGAGGGGGATCCAATCTTACGACTGCCCGGCTCATCTGCCCATCTTGCCGAGCAATGGCAACAGATCGCCGTAGTGTGGGAGCCCCGGACTGTCGGCGGATGCGCCGGTGGTGTCGGCCTTCCTCGCCACCGCTTCGTGCAATTCTCGGCTGAGAACTTCGACTTGTTGCTCTGCACGGTGTCTTGACGCATCTCGACAAGACAAGACGACTGCAGAGACGACCATGGGGGCGATCAAGATCAGTTCGAAGGTGGACGAGGGCTCGAAGAGTCCGGCCAGCCGCCAGTTGCGGCGTTTCAACCGAAGCGCTCGTGCACAATCCGGCTAATGCCATGTGTCTTCGCTCTGGGCATCTCCTTGACGCGCTTGAAGAACTCTGTCTCGGTGATCTCTGTGGGCCACTCGAGGCGTACGGAAATCTCATATCTGTCCTCTCCCACGCGCCGCACCGATATCGCCTCGAGCTGGATGAGGCCGTTGATGTCACGAATCAGGGCGCGAACGGGGTTCTTGAGATTGCGGTAAAGCCCTTCTGTGCCTGCAATGAGTTCATCCATAGTCATGGTTCGATCAAGGAGAAGTGTCAGAATCTTGATCTGACGCTCTGCAATCACCCGTTTCCTTGCGCTCTTCAGGCGATTGAACAAATCGAACATGAGATTGCGGTACAGGGCCTTGGAAATATTCACGCGGATCTCGTCAAAGAGCCGGCGGCATTGAAGCTCTACCCCCTTCAGCCCGAAGCAGAGGAAGGGAGTCAGGTCATGGCCATTGGCCCTGACATCAGCCAAGGCCTGCAGGTACGCGTTCTTCTCTTCGTAGTAGTAGTTCGACATGGCAATGAAGAGCGTATCGCGAAGCCCACAACGCTGGAGGAAGAACGCCTCCAGTGCTCGGGCTGTACGACCGTTTCCATCCAGAAAAGGGTGCATTGCCGCGAAGTGATAGTGGGCTGCCAGGGCACGGACGAGCGGATCGTGCCCCCGCATTTCCCCCTCGAGAGACGTGCAGAACCGCCTGAAGGCCATCTCACACTCTTGTCCTCCCGTGGCTCCGCGGTGTCGTGGGGCTCCGAACGTGACGTTCTCGTCCCGGCCTCGGAGCCGCCCGGGAGGACAGTGGTCGTCGTCGGCTCCCGTGATGACGAGCCGGTGGATCTCGAGGATAAGCTCCTCGTTGGCGGGGTAGTCATCCGGAAGGCCAGCAATCCAACGGTAGGCCTTGACCGTCGCTGCGGCCTGGCGTTGGGAACGAGTGTGGAGCTGCCCGGGAGTCTCCGCCATCGCGGCATCGAGTTCCTTCTCGGTGAAATCGGCACCTTCGATTCTGGACGTGCCCGCAACCTCCCGCTTCAACTGAATCACTTGAAGCTTCTCAGCCCAGCTCCGCTGGTACGGAATCGCGGTGAGAGACAAGACAGCGGCCCTGGCCGCAGTCAACGGCCCCGCTATTTCGAGAGGGTCGTACTCGATCCAACTGGCCGGGAGTGCGTAACGGATCGTCATGGTGGTATGGTACAACGCTTCGCTGCAATGTCAATGCAGGCCTAGCAGACACATAACCTGTTGGTTCTGAACGTGTTATGATGCGCACATAGCCGGCTGATGAGTGGTCTATTTCACGTTCATTTCCTAGTCGTTGTGGTGGCTGCGCACGATTCTGGTCGACCTAGCGCCCACCGGCGGCTTCCGGGCGGGAGCGAGGGTTGCCCCCCCCCACGGGAGAGCAGCACGTGGTGGATCTCGCGGATCAGGCGGCTCGAGAGCGGAAACCCCTCGCGTCCCCTCGATCTGCGAGGAGAGCACCGCCTCCTTGCGAACGTAGGCGTAGAGGAGGGCGAGGTGTCCGGCGGCAGAAGCCCCGTCGAGACGACTCACTGCAAGCCCCCCCCTCGAGTACCTGCTGAATCCTGCCCTCAAACCCCAGAGGAGGAACCGGCGGAAGGAGAGCCGGGACGAACGCCCGGACGTATTCCTCTCCGGCGCCGATGATTCCCTGGCGGCCTGTCTCTGCGCGCTTCATCGTGGATCCCGCCCCTTGATCAGGAACGCTGAAGAGTCGGGTGCAGCTTCAAGACTTCAGCGGCCAGGTTTCAACAAGGACTCAGAGCGCGTCGAGTGGGGAACGCAGGCCACCGGGGATCGTCGGCCGCACATTGCCTTCGGCGACGCCGAGCAGGGTCCGCACCTGCTCGGGCTCGACGCCGTCTTCCAGCAGATGCGTGGCGAAGGCATGCCGCAGGCTCGCCGAATCGACCGTGGATCCCAGGCCGGCCCGCCGGGCCGCATCGGCCAGCGCCGCCTCGACCGCCACCGGGTGAAGGCGGCAGTCGAGCTGTCCGCGTGCCAGCGGACCGGAGAGCGGCGGCGGGGTCGCCGGAAAGAGGAATTGCCACTCCAGCCGCCGGCTGCGTCGGGGACCGCCGACGGGGACGGGTTCCACCGCGACCCAACCAGCACCCCGACGGCAGGCGTCGAGATGCCGCCGCTGAACCCGGGCGAGCTGCCGCGCAAGACTGCCGGCGGCACGGGCTGCAACGACGGTGACGCGCCGGCGAGATCGGCAGCGTCCGACCTGCAGTCGGCAGGCCTTCGGGTCGAGATCCCGCAGTCTCAGGTCGAGGCACTCGCCGACGGTCAGCCCCGAGCCGTAGATCAGCATGGCCACCAACCGCTCGGGCTCGTCGAGGCGGGCCAGCCAGCTTCGGACCTCGACCCGGGCGAGCGGGCGGGGCCAGCGCCGCGAAGGATGGGCCTCGAGCAGCCCGTCGAGCCAGGTATCGTGGCAGTCCAGTACGTGGCGACAGAAGAACACCAGCGCCCAGCACGCCGCTGCCGCGGCTACCGCTCCGTGCCGAACCGCGATCGCCTCGAGGTGTCCGACCACCTCGGCCCGTCCGATCTGCCGGCGGGATCCGATCCGTCGACTGCGGATGAAGTTCCGGACCGCTGCGAGCACCTCCCGCTGCACCCACGACCCATAGTGGCGAGCGGCGAGTTCCTCGCGCAGGCGTGCCAGCGCGCCGGAGGGGCGGCAGCCAACCGGTGGTCGTGAAGTCGTGGTTTCCATCGCGCGTCGGCTCCCTCACCGACGATCCAAGACCCCCGGAGCGCACCACGAAAGTGCGCCGGCGCAGCCGGCTCCCATTGCCGAGAATCAACCTGTGGGCGAATGGGCCCGGCGATCAGACCGGCGAGCCGATCTCGATCGAGCGCAGGGTCAGGCCGAAGCGCTCGGCCAGCAACTCGCCCAGGGCCTGCACGCCGAAGCGTTCAGTGGCGTGATGCCCCGCAGCGACGAAGTGCAGACCTTCCTCGCGGGCCAGGTGCACCATCGCTTCGCTGGCCTCGCCGGTGAGGAAGAGGTCGAGGCCCATCCGTGCGGCCAGCTCGGCCGAGCGGGGATCGGCACCGGTGACCACACCGAAGCTGCGTACCCGCGCCGGGCCGCCATCGACTACCAGCGGATCCCTCCCGGTGGCTCGTGCGATACGGCCGAAGAAATCGGCGGCGGGCACCTCTTCGGCCAGGCGACAGACCAGGCCGATGGGCACCCGGCCCACGGGAAAGGCGGGTTCGACGCTGGTGGCACCCAGCCGGCGAGCCAGCACGGCGTTGTTGCCCACCTCCGGGTGGCGATCGAGGGGCAGGTGGTAGGCCAGTAGGTTGATCTCGGCACCGAGCAGGCCGCTCAGCCGGCGGCGCAGGGAGCGTTCGATACGCACTCCCCGGGAGGAGTTCCAGAAGATCCCGTGATGCACCAGCAGAGCGTCGGCTTGCCATGCCGCGGCCGCCTCGATCAGGGCCTGGCAGGCGGTGACTCCCACCGCCAGTCGCTGCACCGATTCCCGCCCCTCCACCTGCAGACCGTTGGGGCAGTAGTCCCGTACCTCGTCGACCTCGAGGTAGACCTCGAGGAATTCCAGCAGTTCAGCACGTCCGACCACGGCTCGTCTCCACGGTCCCCTCCCGCTCCCAGGATACCCAAAGCCGTCGCTCGCCGTCGGCGGCTTGCCTCCCCCACCGCCGGTGGCATCATGGCTGCGGCCCGCCGCCCA
>JALTMS010000688.1 GCA_027001345.1 Acidobacteriota bacterium
CACCGGGGGCACCCGCTCCGGCTCGAGGGAGCCGAGCACGGCGCCGAGGGGCGAGGGCAGCGATGCCTGGTCCAGCGGGGTGCAGCAGGCCGCCAACGCCGCCGGCGCCCGGGTCAACACGATCAGGTCAGCCCGGGCCAGCCCCTCGGGCGGCTCCCGCAGCCAGCCGGCCGGAAGGCCACGTCCACCACCGAGGGGGTCGGCGGCGTCGAGGAGCACGATATCCATTTCCCGGGCCAGGCCTCGGTGCTGGAACCCGTCGTCGAGGATCGCGACCTCCGCTCCTTCGTTCCGGGCCAGCATGCAGCCCGCGAGGCGTTGCCGGGCCACGACCACCACTGCCGCGACCCCTCGCCGGGCGATCATCATCGCCTCGTCACCGCTTTCCGTCGCGCTGGCGACGATCTCTTCGCCCCGGGCCACCAGCAGCGGATCATCTCTGCGCCGCCCACGGTAACCCCGGGAGACGACGGCGACGGCGCGTCCCTGCTCGCCGAGGCGCTCTGCCAGCCAGAGGGTCATCGGAGTCTTGCCCGTGCCTCCTGCGGCCAGGTTGCCCACAGAAATCACCGGCAGCGGCGCTCGCGGCGGCCGGCGGCGGTCCCAGCGCCGATGGTGCCAGCCGGCACCGGCAAGGTAGAGCCGTCCGAGGGGTGCCAGCCAGGGCCTGGGGCGCCGGGCGTTCATCGGCCGAGTTCCTCGATCGCCGCCAGCACGGTGGCCGAAAAGCCGCGGTGGCTGGCCACCACCCCGAGGGCCGCCGCGGAGGCCCGGCGCCGGGCCTCCCCGTCTTCGAGCCAGTGCAGCAGGGCTCTTGCCACGGCCTCGGCGTCGGGCGCGCGAACCAGTGCTCCTGCCTGCTCGAGGGGCTCGGTCAGCGGTCGCTGGTGGCCGTCGTGGGGGCCCACCACCTGGGGGCAGCCGGCGGCCGCCGCCTCGAGGGGTGAGTGACCGCCGATCGGCGCCAGGGTGCCGCCGACGAAGCAGGCCCTGGCCAGGGGGTAGAGCCGGGCAAGCAGGCCGAGGCGATCGACCAGCACCCAGCGGCAGGCGGCGGGTATCGGCCCGGCGGACAGGCGATGCAGGCCGGTGGGAGGATCGAGGGACTCGATCTCCGCGGCGACGGTGTCGAAGCGCTCGGGATGACGGGGGGCGACCAGCACGCCCCAGCCGGAGGGACCGGCGCCCGAAAGGGTCAGCGAGCGGGCGAGAGCGGCTGTCTCGCCGGGGTGGACACTGCCCATCACGATCCAGGGGCGCCGGCGGTCGAGTCCCAGTTCGGCGGCCAGGGCAGCGAGTTGCTCGCCGGCCGGAGGTTCGGGGGCGGCATCCCACTTGAGCTGGCCGGTGGGGCCGAGACGATCGCGGGGCACGCCCAGCTCCAGCAGGCGATCCCGGTCCGCGGCGCCGGCGGGGAAGATCCGCTCGAAGCGGCCGAGCACGCGGCGATAGAGCCCGCGCCAGCGCCAGTACTGGCTCCACCGTTCCGGCGACAGGCGGGCGGCGACCAGCAGGGCGGGGATCGAGCGCCGAAACAGGGTCTCGAGACGCAGCGGCCAGAGTTCCGTCTCGACCACCAGGTGCAGGTGGGGGCGCGCTGCATCGAGGAAGCGGCGAAGGGGGCCGGCGGCATCCCAGGGGGCCAGGCGGGCGATGTGGCCGCCAGCTTCGGCAGCCTCCCGGCCGGTGAGGGTGGTGCTGGTCAGCAGCAGGGGACGATTCCGGGTGGCCAGTTCGGTGGTCAGGGGGCCGAGCGAGCGAATCTCGCCGACGCTGGCTCCGTGCAGCCAGAAGCACTCCGGGGGCAGGTCGTCCAGCGGCGGCAGGGCCAGGCGCTCGTGCAGCGCCCGGTGGGCAGTGGCCCGGCCTCTCAGATGCAGCCAGGGCAAACCGAGCCGCGCGCCGGCGGCCGCACCGCCGGCCAGCAGCCTCCAGGCCGCCAGTGCGGCACCCCCCGACAGGGCTTCAGGCACCCGCTTTCTCCCGCCGATCCGGGCGCGGGGTCTTGCAGTTCGGCCCGCGGCCGCGCATGCTGAAGGCCCACCCACGCGGGGCACCGATTCCCAGGTCGCCCACGAACCGTGCAGACCCCCAGAAACCGGCCCACTGGGGCCGCGGAGGAGTTCCGATGCTGGACAAGATTGGTGTCATCGGTGGAGGCATGATTGGTGGTGTTCTCTGCCAGGAGATTCCCAGGCGGCGCCTGGCCCGTACCCTCGCGTTGGTGGACATCATGCCCCCCGACCTGGCGAAGGGAAAGTGCCTCGATATCGCCGAGGGCAGCCCGGTGATGGGTTTCGACGTCAACTTCGATGCGGGCAAGGGCTACGAGGTGCTCGCAGGCGCCCAGCTCGTGATCAACACTGCCGGCGTACCCCGCAAGCCCAAGCCCGACGGCACCCTGCCGACCCGGGAAGAGCTGTTGCAGACCAACCTGAAGATCACCGATGCGGTGGCCCAGGGGATTGCCGACAACTGCCCCGATGCGATCGTGATCTCCATCGCCAATCCCCTCGATGCCATCGTCTACCGTCTCTCACGGCAGCTCGGCCGCGATCGCGCCACGCTCTTCGGCATGGCCGGCGTGCTCGATTCCGCCCGCTACCGCTACTTCGTCGCCGAGGCCGCGGGCGTTTCGGTGGAGAACGTCGAGGCGCTGGTCCTCGGCGGCCACGGCGACACCATGGTGCCGATTCGCTCCGCTTGCCGGATCGCCGGGCTGAGCGTGGAGCTTTTCCTCGACGACGACGTGCTCGCGGGCATCGAGGCCCGCACCCGCAAGGCGGGAGGTGAGGTGGTCAAGCTGATCGGTACCGGCTCGGCCTTCGTCTCTCCGGCCTGGTCGGCCCTCGAGATGGCCGAGGCGATCATCTTCGACAAGAAGAAGGTGATGGCGGTTTCCGCGCGTCTCGAAGGCGAGTACGGCGTGGAGGGGCTCTACGTGGGCGTGCCCGCGATCCTCGGCCGCAGCGGTGTCGAGAAGGTGCTCGAGGTGCCGCTGACCGATGGCGAGCGGGCGCTGTTCGACAGGTCCGTCGAGGCCGTGCGCTCCACCGCGGCGGAGGTCGACCGCCTGACGAGTTGAAGCCGGGAGCCGGCGGCAGCGGAGGGTTCTCTGCCGCCGGGCGCTCGATTCGGCGCGGAGGCGAGAATTCGGGATAATGGTCCCGCGGCTCGCGAGGTGGAAGGGGGCCCACCTCGACGGGGACGCTCTCAGAGGAGCGCAGAGATGAGGCCGATGAGCGACATGGGGAAGAGGATCTGGGTGGCTGCCCTGGCTGTGCTGCTGCTCGCGGCGGGGCTGCCGGCCCTGGGGCTGGGTCTCAACGAGTCGAAACCCGGCATCTGGGGCACGGTGACCGACACCGACGGCAAGCCCCTGCGGGGCATCGTCATCACCCTCGCGGCATCCACCGCCGCCGACGATCCGATGCGGATGAAGACCAGCAAGAAGGGCAAGTTCGCTGTTCCGCGGGTCGAATTCCTCAAGGACGGCTACATCATCGGTATCGACTCCGACGAGTACTTCATCCGGCACTTCCGCTTCAAGGTCCGGCGGGCCAACGGCGCCATCTGGCAGGATCTCAACTCCGACCTCTACCCCCAGAACCAGGACAAGTTGCCCATCCTCGAATACCGTGGCGGTAACGCCCAGATCGAATTCGTGCTCCAGAAGTACGAGGACTTCAAGGCCGAAGAGGCACGGGATGCGGCCAGACAGGCGGCGGAGGCCGCCAAGGCCGCGGAACTGGCCAAGAAGCGGGAGCGGGGCCGGATGACGCCCCTCGACCTGGCCGAGGAGGCTCTGGGCCTCGGCGACTACGCCACGGCGGCCAAGAAGTTCGAGCTGGCCCTCGAGGCCGATCCGGACCACGCCGAGCTGCGCTTTCGGCTGGCGCGCACCCTGGCCCGCGGCGGCGATACCGCCGGTGCGCTGCGTGCCGCCAACAAGGCGCTGGCGATCGATCCCCAGCTTGCCGGCGCCCGACTGAGCATGGCGCGCTGGATGGACGAAATGGGCCAGCTCGGCTCGGCCACCGGTCTGCTGGAAAAGGAACTCGAACTCGATCCGGGCAATCCCGACGTGCTCTCCACCCTGGTCTCGGCCTACGAAGCGGCGGGTGACAAGGAGAAGGCGGATCAGACCCTCGAGCGCTGGGTCTCCTCGGCACCCGAAGATCCCCGGGCCCTGATGGCTCTCGCTGCTGCCAAGGTGCGCAACAACGACTTCGACGCGGCTTCGGAACTCTACGAGCGGGTGGCCGCCCTCGATCCGGAAAACGCCCACAAGATGTTCTACAACGCCGGCGTTTCGGCGGTGCGCAAGCAGGGGGCGATTACCAAGGAGGATCGCGAGCGGGCGGTCGCTGCCTTCACCAAGGCGATCGAAGTCAAGCCCGACTACGCCAAGGCCCACCTGATGCTGGGAGACGCCCTGGTCGGCCTGGGCAAGCTGGCCGAGGCCAAGAAGCACTACCAGAAGTTCCTCGAACTGGCCCCTGACGATCCTCAGGCGGCGAAGGTCCAGGCGATCCTCTCGGCCTTCCCCTGAGCCGGCGCTCCGCTCAGGAGTTGCCGGACTCCGGCCGGGCCCCTTCAAAAAAGCGGACCCAGGTCGGGTCGATCTCGCGCACCTTCTCCGCGATGCGGGCGGGCACGAGGCGAAAGACCTCGGGCTCGGTGCCCGGGATCTCGCAGATCGCGGCGCGCCCGTCCTCGAGCTGCCCCGCGGCCGCATCGTTGAGGTCGAGGTAGAGGATCGTCTTGTTCCGGGTGACGAAGTGGAATTTCCGCGGTCCGCGGATGCCTTCGCAGATCGCGTGATCTCCGACCAGTTGCGCGACGCGGGCACGCACTTCGGCATACGCCTGCTGGTCGAGACGTTCGAGTTCTCGCCGGCGGTCCGCCTCCCGCCGGGCTTGCTCTTGCCGGGCTCGGGCTTGCTCGAGGGTGGCCTTCTCATCGGCCGCGGCGCGCTTGCCGAGCTTCTTCTTCCGCGCCCGCTCCCGGTTGGCCAGCTCCCGGGCCCGCCCTTCGGAAACCAGGCCCTTTTTCAGCAATTCATCACGCAGGTTGCCCACGGCTGTATCCTCACCCCCGGCTCGCGCGGGGAGTCATCCGCACTCGAAAGCCATTCGGCGGTGGCTTTCGGCCTGCGATCAGCGTACATCAAAAGCAGCAGATGGGCCGGAGAGGAGGGGCCTTCCGGTCTGCCAGGAGGATCACCGCGTGGCCTGTCACGCCAACAGGAAGGTGCTCGAAGGAAGAGAAGATTCTCTGCGCGCCGCTGCTCTGCGGGTAGCTGGAGAGGCGCCGTGCGAGCTGCCCTGGGATCGCCACACCTTACTCTGGTTGCACGGCAGTACGATGATCGAGGCACGCTGCACGGCGGCGGGTGAGATCGCGTTGCGGGCCTTCCTCGTCATCGGGCCGGTCTTACAGCGAGGTCTCGAGGCGGAACTCGCGCTGCTGTCGCGGGGTCTCGATGTCGGCCGCCTCGAGCGGGACGAGGACGGAGACGTGGCGCTGACGCACACTCTCGGCCTGGCCCTCGACGACAGCCGGTTGCACGACGAGCTGCAGGCATTCTGCTGCGTGGCCGACGGGCTGGACGACCTTCTCTGCCGTCGCTTCGGCGGTTATCGCAGCGTTGATCACTTCGAGCGGACGGTCGCCTCGATGCTCGGAGAGGCCCGGACCGACGAGCCGCTGAACTAGCCGGCGGAAACAGGCCGGCCCGGATTTCGGTGATCTCAGTTCCGCGGAGCGAAGCCGGTCATCAGCAGCAGGGTGGAGGTGTCGAGCACCACGTTGAGATTCTGGTCGAGCATCCTTTGATCGTCCTTCAACACCCTCAGCCGGACCTTGGCATCGTGGGGGTCGAGACTGAAGGCCAGGTCTACCAGGTTCTCGAAGCCGTCGGCGGGAGCCGGCAGGTGCCCGGGACGGGGCTCAGGCCCATCGCGGTGGGTGCGGCAAGCCATCCACAACTCGGCCTGACCCGCTTCGGCGGCGGCCCGCAGGGCGGCCACGTCCGTCGGCTCCACCGAGGCGAGGTCCATCCGATCGACGATGATCACGTCGGGGCGGAATTCCATCGTCTCGCCGAGTAGCTCGACGGTCTGGCGGACCTTCTCGGGAGTGAAACTGGCGCCCATGAAGGTCTGGATGTGACGATGGCGCTCCATGCGAAGCTGGATCGCCGCCCAGTGCTCGAGCTTCTTCTCCTGGCGCAGCATCTCCATCAGCATGTCGTCGTACCAGCCCCGCACCTTCTCCACGGTCCGGTCGAGACTGACATGCAGCACCTTCTGCCCGGAGAGCAGGGCATCGACACCGATGCCCACCAGGAAGGCGGTCTTGCCCACCCCCGCGCGAGCCATCACCAGGGCCAGCCGGCCGGCGCCGGGGCCGGGGTGGCCGTCGCGCTCGAGCAGGGTGCGCGGAGAACGGCGCAGGCGGAACATCAGCTCGGTCATGGGGTGTCCTCCTCGGTACCCTGGTTTCGGTACTTCTTCAGTAGCTCTTCCGAAACATCCTTCGGCACCGGAGCATAGCGCGCAAACTCCATCGTGTACTCCGCCTTGCCCTGGGTTGCCGAACGCAGGTCGGTGGAGTAGCCGAACATCTCGGACAGCGGCACGTCCGCCTCGATCCGGGCGAAGCCCTGGTCTTCGGTCGAGCCGATGATCGTCCCGCGGCGCTGCATCAGCGAGCGATAGATCGTGCCCTGGAACTCTCCCGGTCCCTCCACCACCACCCGCATCAGCGGTTCGAGGATCCGCGGCCCGGCCTTGCGGTAGGCCTCGCGGAAGGCGGCACGGGCCGCCGCCTGGAAGGCCATGTCCGAGGAGTCGACGCTGTGGGAGTTGCCGTCGACCAGCACCGCCCGGATGCCGACCACCGGAAAGCCGATCAGACTGCCCTTGGTCAACGAAGAGCGGAAGCCCTTGTCGCAAGCTGGAATGTACTCGGTGGGGATCGCACCGCCACGGATTTGATCGACGAACTCGTAGTCGTCGTCTTCGATCGGTTCGAGATAGCCGACCACCTTGGCGTACTGACCCGAGCCGCCGGTCTGTTTCTTGTGCAGGTAGTCGAAGTCGGCCCGCCGGGAGATCGCCTCGCGGTAGGCCACCTGGGGGGCTCCGGTCTCCACCTCGGCGGCGTATTCCCGGCGCATCCGCTCGACATAGACCTCGAGATGCAGCTCGCCCATGCCCGAGATGATGGTCTGACCCGATTCCTCGTCGAGACGCACCCGGAAGGTGGGATCCTCCTTCGAGAAGCGGGACAGCGCCTTGCTCATGTTGGCCTGGGCCTTGGCGTCCACCGGCTGGATGCTCAGGGAGATCACCGGGTCGGGCACGTGCATCGAGGTCATTGCCAGCCGCGGACCATCGCTGACGAAGGTGTCGCCGGTATGACAGTCGATGCCGAACAGTCCGACGATGTCTCCTGCCGCTCCCGCGTCGATGTCCTCCATCTTGTCTGCGTGCATCCGCACCAGACGGCCGACCTTGATCTTCCGGCCGGTGCGGGTCTGGACCAGGGTCGAGCCCTTGCGCAGGGTACCCTGGTAGACCCGCAGGTAGGTCAACTGGCCGAAACGACCATCGTCCAGCTTGAAGGCGTAGGCCACGGTCTGGGCGTCGGAGTCCGCCTCGAGCAGCACGGGCTCGTCGCTGTCGAGATCCACGGCTTCGATCGGCACGTCCGAAGGGCAGGGCAGGTAGAGGTTGACCGCATCCATCAGCGGCTGAACCCCCTTGTTCTTGTAGGCCGAGCCGATCAGTACGGGCGTCAGGTCGAGGGAGAGCACACCCCGGCGGATCGCCTCGTGGATCAGCTCCGGGGTGGCTTGGTCTTCGAGGGCCGCTTCCATCAGCTCGTCCGAGAACAGGCTGGCGGTATCGAGCAGCTCGGCTCGCCGCTCGTCGGCCAGGGGCCGGAGAGCTTCTGGAATCTCGGCCGCCTCGACCTGCTCGCCAGCCTCGCCCCGGAAGTACAGAGCCTTCATCTCCACCAGGTCGATCACGCCTTCGAACTCGGCCTCCAGGCCGATCGGAAGTTGCAGCAGCAGCGCCTGGTGGCCGAGCTTGTCACGCAGGGCCTGCACCACCTTGTCCGGGTTGGCGCCGGAGCGGTCGCACTTGTTGACGAAGGCGACCCTTGGCACCTTGTAGCGCCGCATCTGCCGATCGACGGTGATCGACTGGGACTGCACTCCGGCCACGGCGCAGAGCACCAGAACCGCGCCGTCGAGTACGCGCAGGGCACGCTCCACTTCGATGGTGAAGTCGACGTGTCCCGGAGTGTCGATGATGTTGATGTGGTGGTCCTTCCAATTCACATAGGTCGAGGCGGAGGTGATGGTGATCCCGCGCTCCCGCTCGAGTTCCATGTGGTCCATGGTGGCCCCGACGCCGTCCTTGCCCTTGACGTCGTGGATCGCATGGATGCGCTGGGCATAGAAGAGGATCCGCTCGGAGAGGGTCGTCTTGCCCGAGTCGATGTGGGCGGAGATACCGATATTTCGGATCCGCTCGAGCTGGTTGATCATCGTGCTCTCATCCCTCGCGTCCCCAGGAGGACGCATGGTCTCGCCGGCTTTTCCGGGAGTGATCGTCGACGGCGGACTTCCCGCCTGTTTCCCCGTGTGGTGGCGCGCGGCGACTGAAGCTGACGGCAGCCGGTGGGGCCGACCGGGGAATGACCGGCGGGAATATAGGCCGAGCCTCTCCGCCTGTCCAGAAAAAAAGTCATGTTTCCCGGCAGTGACAGGTAAGTATGGGGTGCTCCGTGGGGCGAGCGGAGAGTCAGGACTCGGCGAAGCGTTCGCTGAATCGGCGCAACGCCTTGGGCGATCCGATCAGGAACAGGCGGTCGGTGGCGGCCAGTTCCCGATCCGGATCGGGAGGCACTTCGGTACGGAAGGCCAGACCCTGTCCACCGGGACCGGCCTGGTGCCGGATCGCCACCACGTGGAGCCCGAAGGTGTCCCGCAGGTGGAGTTCCTTGAGGTTCTTGCCGACGAAGGAGGCAGGTACCCGATGTTCGCCCATGTCCACGTCGGGCCCGAGATCGACGAACTGGGTCAGACCTGGGCGGGCCAGGGTCGCCACCAGGTTCTTGGCGGTGTCGCGCTCAGGAAAGACCGCCTGGTCGGCTCCGAGCACTCGCAGAGCCTCCTCTTCGTCCCGGCTGTCGACCTGGACGATCAGCCGGGACGAAGAGGAGGCTCTGCGAGTGCTCGGA
>JALTMS010000689.1 GCA_027001345.1 Acidobacteriota bacterium
AGAACCAGATCTCCGGAAATGTTCGTATTTAACCGAAATCGTTCACGCGCCGAGGGCCGACGGAGTCAATTGACGGCCCCTCCCGGAACGAGAGCCACCGGATCGAGACCTGCGCGCCGCAGCGCCAGCTCCCAGATGCGATCGGTGGGCTCGTCGAACACCAGCCCCGCCTCGCAGGGCAGCGGCACCCACGCCCCCTCGCTCAGCTCCCACTCGAGCTGCCCCGGCGCCCACCCCGCGTAGCCGACGTAGCAGCGCAGACGCCCGGCCCCACGCTCGGCGAGGGCGGCCAGGCCGTCGTGGGCGGTGATCAGCCGCACCCCGTCGGCCAGCATCCACTCGTCGTCGCTCTCCTCGCCGAAGACCGGCTCCTCACCGTGCAGCACCAGCAGGTGGGAGTCTTGCTCGACGGGGCCGCCGAGGTTGACCTCGATCTCGGCCGGTCCCTTGTACTCCAGTTCCTGGTAGCCGAGGAACTCCCGCAAGCTCACGTTCGCGCAGCGGTTGATCACCACTCCCAGAGCCCCCTCCTCGTTGGCCTTGATGAGCAGCACCACGCTGCGGTTGAAGTTCGGATCGACGAGCTGAGGCATGGCCACGAGCAGGCCCGGCGCCAGTTCGGAGAGATTCGTCTGCGATCGCTGCTCGGCCATCACGTTCCTTCCCCCAGCAGACTTGCATCGTACTCGGCAGGGGGCTCGAAGCCCAGCACTTCCAGTAGCGTGGCCGCCACGTGGCTCAGGCCCGCCTCGGGGAGATCCTCTCGCAGACTCAATCGACGACCGGAAAAGTCGTGAATGATGAACTCCACTGGGTTGAGGGAATGGGAGGTCCGTGGGCGGGGCCGGCCCTGATCGTCGAGCCTGGGCCGACCCTCGGCGTCCCGCTCGACCATCTCGTCGGAGTTACCGTGGTCGGCGGTGACCACCAGGGTACCCCGAACCTCGCGCAGCGCCGGAATGATCCGACCGATTTGCAGGTCCACCGCCTGTACGGCCAGGATCGCGGCTTCCAGATTCCCCGTATGCCCCACCATGTCCCCCGCCGCGAAGTTGACTCTCAGAAAGCGGTGTCGACCCGCCGCGAGCTGCTCGATCACCGCATCCGCCGTCTCGGCGGACTTCATCCATGGACGCTGATCGAAGGGCAGTTGGTCGGAGGGAATCTCGAGATACTCCTCGTCCCGATCGCTGAACTTGCCCGATCGATTACCGTTCCAGAAGTAGGTCACATGGCCGAATTTCTGAGTTTCGGCGCAGGCGAACTGCTGCACGCCGCTGTGAGCCAGGTACTCGCTGATCGTCCGGGTGATCTCCGGCGGTGCCACCAGATAGCGCCGGGGAATCCCCAGATCACCGTCGTAGAGCATCATCCCCGCATAACGCACCTCGGGTCGGCGCCCGCGGTCGAAGGCATCGAAGGCGTCGCCCTCATCGAAAGCCCGGGAAATCTCGATCGCCCGATCTCCACGGAAATTGAAGAAGATCACGCTGTCACCATCGACCACCGGACCGAGGGGCTGTCCCTGGTCATCGACGACCACGAATGGCGGCAGATACTGGTCCACCATGCCCGGATCCTCCCGGCGGAAGGTCTCCACCGCCTCCCGAGCACTGCGGAATTTCCGCCCCTGACCGTGTACATGTGCCCGGTAACCTCGAGCGACGATCTCCCAGTCGGCCTCGTAGCGGTCCATGGTGGTAACCATGCGCCCACCACCGGAGGCGATGCGGTAGTCCCGGTCATTCCGCTCGCTGAACTCGGCGAGCACCGCTTCGAGACGATCGATGTAGACCAGAGCCGAAGTCTCGGGCACATCCCTGCCGTCGAGCAGAACATGGACCCGGAGCCGGGCCACACCTTCCTCATCGGCGCGCCGGATCAGGGCGAAGAGCTGCTTCTCATGGGAGTGGACGTTGCCGTCGGAGAGCAGGCCGATCAGGTGCAGGGTCCCGCCCCCGGCGCGCAAGGGCTCGACCATCTCCCGCCAGGGGCCACTCCAGATCGCTCCGCTGGCGATCGCGCGATCGACCAGCTTGGCCCCCTGGTCGAAAACCCGACCGGCGCCCAGAGCGTTGTGCCCGACCTCCGAGTTCCCCATGTCCTTGTCGGAGGGCAGACCGACCCACGTCCCGTGGGCCCGGAGAGTCCGCACCAGACCCGTGGCACGCAGGGCATCGAGACAGGGCGTGCGGGCCTGTGCCACGGCATCGTAGGCGTCGCCGAGGCCGACGCCCACCCCGTCGAGGATCAGCAGCAGCAGGGGCCCCTGGGGAGGATCGAGACGTGTACTGGGCCCGAGCAGAAAGCCGTCATCGCATCGATCGGTCACGATCACCTCGTCCCCGCTCCCGGCCCCGCAACGACACCCTCTCGAGGAGCCGTGGGCAAAGCGGGATAATCAAGGGTAGAGTAGCCTACCTCGACAATCTGTGGCAGTGGCACTTCCAGCCCCGAAACAAGACCGCGGGAAGGAGGTTTGATGCCCTGGCGCATACCAGGAGATGCTCGATGATGAACAAGATTCGCAAGTGGTTCCCGCTGTTCCTGATCCTCTTTCTGGCCTTCCCGCTGACCCTTGCCGTCGGCGACGGACAGCCCGATGTGCTGGCCCGAGTCGGTGATCAGGAGATCACCAAGGCTCAGGTTCTCGAGGCCGCTGCCTCCCAGCTTGCCGAGCTGCGACAGAAGGAATACGACGTCCTCAAGAGCGCTCTCGATCAGGTGATCGACGAGATGCTGCTGGGCAAGGCCGCCACCGAGAAGGGGCAGACCCTCGACGAATACATCCAGGCTGAGATCGAGAACAAGGCCCCCCAGCCCACCGACGAGGAAATCCAGGATTTCTACAACAAGTACAAGTCGCGCCTCGGTGGCAAGACCCTCGAGCAGGCCCGTCCGCAGATCGTCAACCGGCTGAGCCTGATGAAGAAGCAGGAGCTGTTCAACCAGATCATCTCTCGACTGCGCAAGGCGTCGAAGGTCGCAGTTTTCCTCGACCCACCGCGAGTCAAAGTGGCCGAGGCGGGTAACCCCTCCTGGGGCCCCAAGGACGCGCCGGTGACCATCATCGAGTTCTCCGACTTCGAGTGCCCTTACTGTGCTCGGGCCGAAAAGACCATCGAGCAGATCAAGGAGAAGTACGCGGGCAAGGTGCGGATCGTCTTCCGCGACTTCCCTCTCAGCTTCCACCGCCATGCCCAGAAGGCGCACGAGGCCGCAGCCTGCGCGGCTGACCAGGACAAGTACTGGGAAATGCACAAGCTGTTGTTTGCCAACCAGAAGGCCCTGGCCCCCGAACAACTGGTCTCTTACGCCTCGCAGATCGGTCTGGACATGGACAAGTTCAATGCCTGTTTCAACAGCGGCTCGAAGGCCGAGGAGATCGCTGCCGACCAGAAGGCTGGAGCTGCCGCCGGTGTCACCGGTACGCCCGCCTTCTTCATCAACGGGCGCTTTCTCAGCGGCGCGCAGCCGCTGGAAGCCTTCTCCCAGATCATCGACGAGGAGCTGGCTCGCTGACACCGCCGTCGAAACGAGTTTTTCGAGGGGCAGCGGCCATCGGCGGTCGCTGCCCCGTCTGTATTCGCAAGCGGCTCATGCATAATTCGAGTCAGGATCCGCGGTCGGATCCCCCTCACCCGAGAGTAACTGACTAACTAGCCCGACAAGGAGCACTCGGCATGCCATCGCTCACCATCTCGGTCCGGCAGCCTTGCGGAAGCTCGCGCCTGGACCGAGCGCTTTGCTCCGCGCGCGCTGGCCGTGTAGCCTCGGAAGGGTCTTCCGAGGCCCTTCCGTTCGCCGCGACCGTCGGCAGTGATCTCCTACCGCGGTTTTTCCTCCATCCGACCGGCCGGAGGACCGTTTCGCCCCCAGGGAGCCTGCGCTAGATGCCTGCCAAGCAGACCTACAAGTTCTCCATCCCCCACCTGCGCATCCTCGACCAGGATGGGAAGGTCAACAAGAAACTCGATCCGGGCCTGAGCGACGAGGTTCTGATCACCCTCTACCGGCGCATGGTCCTGGCCCGGGAAGCCGACCAGCGCATGCTGCGCCTTCAGCGACAGGGACGGCTGGGTACTTTCAGTCCTTCCACCGGTCAGGAAGCAGCGGCCTGTGGACCGGCCCTTGCCATGGAGGAGAGCGACTGGCTCGTCCCTGCCTTCCGCGAACTCGGCGCACTGCTGATGCGCGGCGTGCCGCTGCACCGGGTTCTGCTGTTCTGGGGCGGCTTCGAGGAGGGCAACATCTTCCCCGGCGTCGAGCGCACGCTGCCGATTGCGGTGATCGTCGCCTCCCAGATTCCCCATGCGGCGGGCGTCGCCTACACGATGAAGTACCGCCGAGAGCCGAGCGCCGTGCTCTGCTTCTTCGGTGATGGCGCCACCTCGGAAGGCGACTTCCACGAGGGCCTGAATTTTGCCTCGGTGTGGAAGGCCCCGGTGGTCTTCATCTGTCAGAACAACCAGTGGGCGATTTCCACGCCTCTCGAACGGCAGATGAACTCGGAGACCGTCGCCCAGAAGGCCGTGGCCTACGGCATCCCGGGAATACGCGTCGATGGCAACGATCCGCTGGCGATGTATGCCGCGACCCACGAGGCTCTCGAGCGAGCGCGGGCCGGCGAGGGACCGACGCTGATCGAGGCGCTGACCTACCGATTGATGATGCACACCACCGCCGACGATCCCAGCAAGTACCGCAGCGACGAGGAAGTCCAGGCCTGGAAGGACCGTGATCCTCTCCGTCGTATGCGCCGCCTGCTCGACAGCCGCAAGCTCTGGAGCGACACCGAAGAAGAAGCTCTGCTGGCCCAGGTCAAGGTGCAGATCGACGGCGAGGTGAAGATCTACGAGCAGGGCGTCCGTGCCAAGCCCGACGTTCTTTTCGACCATGTCTGGGCCGAACGCTACCCGGAAATCGAAGAGCAACGGGCGGCCTTCCTGGCCCGCCAGCAGGGAGGCGAGACGCATGGCTAGGATGAACATGGTCCAGGCGATCAATCTCGCCCTGCACGAAGAGATGAAGCGCGACGAGAACGTGATCGTCATGGGCCAGGATGTGGGCGTCAACGAAGGTGTCTTCCGCGTCACCGCCGGCCTTTACAAGGAGTTCGGCGAGCGCCGGGTCATCGACACACCGCTGGCCGAAAGCGGCATTCTCGGCACCGCCGTAGGGATGGCCCTCGCCGGCCTGCGGCCGGTGGCCGAGATGCAGTTTTCGGGTTTTTCCTACCTGATGATGGGACACCTCGAGGGGCACTGCTCCCGCTACCGCAGTCGGACCCACGGTCACCTGACCGTCCCCCTCGTGGTGCGGATGCCCTACGGTGGCGGAGTGCGCGCCCTCGAGCACCATTCCGAGAGTCGCGAGGCGATGTTCGCCCACATTCCGGGTATCAAGGTCGTCATTCCCTCCGGTCCGCGCAATGCTCGCGCCCTGCTGACCGCCGCAATTCGCGACGCAGACACGGTGGTGTTCATGGAGCCCAAGCGGTCGTACAGGGCGTTCCGCGAGGAGGTTCCCGAGGAGAGCGAGGTCTGGCCGATCGGCAAGGCCCGAGTCGTGCAGGAGGGCACCGACCTGACCCTCGTCAGTTGGGGGGCGATGCTGCGCATGGCTCTCGAAGCCGCCGGCGAGGCCCACGCCCGGAGAGGCGTTTCGGTGGAGATCATCGACCTGTTGAGCATCTCGCCGATGGACACCGAGACGATCCTCGACTCGGTGAAGAAGACGGGACGCTGCGTGATCGCTCAGGAGGCCCCCCTGCGACTCGGACCCGCCTCCGAGATCATCGCGCGCATCAACGACAAGGCCCTGCTCTACCTCGAGGCCCCGGTCGGCCGCGTCGGCAGCTACGATGTGGTGACCCCCTACTTCGGCCGTGAGCAGGCCTATTTCCCCGGCGTCGATTCCGTCCGCCGGGCGATCGACGAAACTCTCGATTTCTAGAGGAGGTCGCGGTGTTCAAGTTCAAGCTTCCCGATCTCGGTGAAGGTATTCACGAGGGGGAGATTCTCAAGTGGTATGTCCAGGAAGGCGAAGCCATCGCCGAGGACGCACCGCTGGTCGACGTGGAGACCGACAAGGCGGCCGTGACGATTCCCTCCCCCAAGGCGGGCAAGGTCGTACGCCTCGGCGGACCGGTGGGCGACACGATCGAGGTCGGCGCGATCATCGCGGTGATCGATGACGGCACCGAAGAGGCTACTCAGGCGGAAGCGTCGGCACCGGTGCCTGATCAGGCACCGCCCTCCCCGGAGCCCGAAGATCCGGTGCCCGCCACACCAACCGCACCCGCCGTGGCTCCCGCAGCGGCCGAGGCCGGCCTGGTTCGGGTCGGGCCGGTACCCGCCGCTCCAGCCGTTCGGCGGCGGGCACGAGAGCTGGGTATCGACCTGCACCAGGTCCCCGGAAGCGGGCCCGCGGGAAGAGTCAGCAACGAGGACCTCGAGCGTTTCGCCGCAGGTGGGGCCAGCCCAGCGGCCACCCCTGCCGGTCCGGCGATCTCTCCGGCAGGCATCCCTTTCTTCCAGCTCGACCCCCTGCCCGATTTCGCTTCCCAGGGCCCCGTCGAGCGCGAGCCCGTCCGTTCGATCCGGCGCAAGGTCGCGCGCAAGATGGTCACCTCGATGGTGGTCGTCCCCCACGTCGCGCTGATGGACGACGTGGATGTCACCGACCTCGAGGAGTTCCGTCAGCAGCGCAAGGCGGCCAGCGCTGCGGACGAAGCGGGAGCCAGGCTCTCCCTGCTGCCCTTCGTGGTCAAGGCGGTCACCGAATGCCTGGTGGAGTTCCCGATGTTCAATGCCTCCCTCGATCCGCAGCGGGAGGAAATCATCACCAAGCACTTCTACAACATCGGCTTCGCCGCCGATACGCCCCGCGGGCTGCTGGTTCCGGTGGTGCACGACGCCGACTCGAAGAGCATCGCCGAGATCTCGGCGGAGATCACGCGCCTGGCCCTCGGGGCCCGGGCCGGGACTCTCGCGCCGGCCGAGATGCAGGGTGGCACCTTCACCATCACCAACGTGGGCCCGATTGCGGGGACCCGGCTGATCCCCACCATCAACTACCCGGAGGTGGCGATCATCGGCATGGGGCGTGCCGAGCAGAAGGTGGTGGTACGGGACGGTGAGATCGCGATCCGCACGATTCTGCCCCTGACTCTGACCTTCGATCACCGCATCGCCGACGGTGCCGATGCGGCCCGCTTCATCCGCCGCCTCGGCGAGTTGCTCTCGAGCCCCCTGACCTGGCTCCTGGAGCGCTAGCCTCCGAGCCGACGACGACGAGAAGGAGACACCACCATGGTCATGGGAAGCCTCAGCCAGCAGACAGACGTCGTTGTGATCGGTGGCGGACCGGGGGGCTATGTCGCCGCCCTGAGAGCCGCCGACCTGGGCAAGGAGGTGATTGTCGTCGAGCAGCGCTCCCGCCGCGGTGGCGTGTGTCTGCTCGAAGGCTGCATTCCCTCCAAGACGCTGATCCACAGCGTGGAGATCGCCGAAGGCGCCCGTCACGGCAAGAACTTCGGCGTGCTCTGCGGCGAGGTGAGCATCGATATCGAGGCCCTGCGAGCCAACAAGGAGAAGGTCGTCACCGTTCTGAGTCGGGGTATCGACCAGTTGCTCAAGGCCCGGGGGGTCGAGGTCATCGAGGCCCGCGCACGCTTCGAAGGACCGCGCAAGCTGCAGCTCAGTGGAGCCGACGTGGCGGGCATCGAATTCCGTCACGCCATCGTGGCTACCGGCTCGAGCATCGCCCGGCTGCCGATGATGGAGGGCCTGGAAGTGTGGACCAGCCGGGAAGCTCTGGAGGTCAAGGAGATCCCCGGCTCACTGCTGGTGATCGGCGGCGGCTACATCGGCCTCGAGTTGGGCTTCGTCTATGCCGGCCTCGGTTCCAGAGTCAGCGTGGTGGAAATGCTGCCCTCCCTGTTGACCGGCGCGGACAAGGACCTGGTCCGTCCGGTGGCCAAGAGCGCCAAGAGCGCCTTCGAGGAGATCTTGCTCGAAGCCAAGGTGGGGGGGATCGAAAAGGGCGACGATGGCGGTTTCAAGGTCGAGATCGAGACCAACGGCAAGACCCTCGAGCGCAACTTCGACCAGGTGCTGGTGGCCGTCGGGCGCAAGCCCAACACGAGCGACCTGGGCCTCGAACGGACCGGCGTGAAGATCGATGAGCGGGGGCTGATCATCGTCGATGACCAGTGCCGCACGGCCGAACCCTCGATCTACGCCATCGGCGACGTGACCGCCGGACCGATGCTGGCCCACAAGGCTTCCCGGCAGGGCAAGGTGGCCGCCGAGGCCCTGGCGGGGCACAACGCCGCCTTCGACAACCGGGCGATTCCCGCGGTGGTCTTCACCCGCCCCGAGGTGGCCTGGGCCGGTCTGACCGAAACTCAGGCCAGGGCCGAGGGCCGGCCGGTCAAGGTCGGGCGCTTCCCCCTCGCCGCCCTGGGCCGCGCACGCACCCTGGGCGGACCCGATGGCGCGTTCAAGGTGATCTCCGACCCGGACTCGGGGCTCCTGCTGGGTGTCGGCATGGTCGGTCCCCACGCATCGGAACTGGTGGCCGAAGGTGCGCTGGCCATCGAGATGGGCGCCACCCTCGAAGACCTGGCCGCCACGATTCACCCCCATCCCACCCTCTCCGAGGGACTGTGCGAGGCAGCGGAAGTGGCAATGGGAGCGGCAATCCACATCACCAGCCGCTGACGGGCCGCGCCCCGTGGCACCTGTAGCGACCCGGCTCTTCCCCGGCGGCCCGCCGATCGGCGTCTACGACGCCGACGAAGACCTGCTCGAAGTCGTCACGCGAAAGCAGCGCGGGCAGGTCCGGCTGCGACGGGCGGCGACCACCGAGGTGGTACTCGGTCGGAGCAGCGACCCTGCCGTTGAGCTGCACCTCGATGCCTGGCGCGACGCTCCCCTGCCGGTTCGCCGGCGCCGAGGAGGAGGGTGCAGCGTCCTGATCGACCCGGGCAACCTGCTGATCTCGGTGGTCCTGCCGGTGCCGGGCCTCGGCGCGATCCGCGGGCATTTCGACTGGATCACCCGCTGGCTGTGCCGCAGTCTCGAGCGCTGCGGCATCGAGGGGGTCGAACAGCGCGGGACTTCCGACCTGGCCCTGGACGGATGCAAGATCGGCGGCTCGTGCATCTACCGCCGCCGAGGGCTGCTCTACTATTCGACGACGCTGCTGGTCGAGCCCGACCTGGCGTTGATCGAGCGCTATCTGGCCCACCC
>JALTMS010000690.1 GCA_027001345.1 Acidobacteriota bacterium
ACCTGGAAGTGGTGGCCAACCTGCGGGACGGGGGGCGCGGCCAGACCCTGCTCGAAGTTCTCGACGCGACCCACACCCCCCTCGGCGCCCGGGCGTTGCGCCAGTGGCTGCTCGAGCCGCTGGTCGAGCGGGACGCGATCCTCGCCCGACACGCGGTGGTCGAGGCCCTGCTGCGCCGCTCGGAGATACGCGACACGATTCGCCGGGCGCTGCGGGAGATCCGTGATCTCGAGCGTCTGCTCTCCCGGGCCGCCCTGGGGCGCTCGACCCCCCACGACCTGGCGGCCCTGCGGCGGTCGCTGGCCTCCCTGCCCGAGGTCCAGGACGCCCTCGGGGAGCTGCCCGCGCCCGATGCCCGGGCCCTGGCCGAGCGCATCGACCGCCTCGAGGATCTGCTCGGCCGGCTCGACGCCGCCCTGGCCGACGAACCGGCGGCGGTGCCCGGCGAGGGACGCGTGATCCGCCCGGGCTTCGACGCCCCCCTCGACGAGGTGCGGGAACTGGCCCGGGGCTCGCGGGAGCTGATCGCCGCGATCGAGACCCGGGAGCGGGAAGCGACCGGCATCGCCTCGCTGAAGATCAAGTACAACAAGGTCTTCGGCTACTTCCTCGAGGTGAGCAAGGCCAACCTCCCCCGGGTCCCTCCCGAGTGGGAGCGAAGGCAGACCATCGCCACCGGCGAGCGCTACGTCACCGCCGAGATCAAGGATCTCGAAGCGCGCATCCTGGCCGCCAGCGAACGCCTGGCGGAGCGGGAAAAGGAGCTGTTCGAGGCCCTGGTGCGCGAGGTGGTTTCGCGGGCCGGGCGGCTGCGGGAAACCGCCGCCGCGATCGCCGAGGTGGACGTGCTCGCCGGCTTCGCCGAGGTGGCCGCCCGGGAGGGCTACGTCCGACCGGTGCTGGTGGAAGACGACCGACTCGAGATTCGCGACGGCCGGCATCCGGTGGTCGAGCGTCTGCTCGAATCGGGACGCTTCGTGCCCAACGACTGCGTGCTCGACGATGCCCGGCGACTGCTGATCGTCACCGGCCCCAACATGGGCGGCAAGAGCACCTACCTGCGTCAGACGGCGCTGATCGTCCTGATGGCCCAGGCGGGCTCCTTCGTTCCCGCTCGCTCGGCACGCATCGCCCTGGTCGACCGGATCTTCTGCCGGGTCGGCGCCTCGGACAACCTGGCCGGCGGCGAGTCGACCTTCATGGTGGAGATGACCGAAACCGCCAACATCCTGCACAACGCCACCCCCCGCTCGCTGGTGATCCTCGACGAGATCGGCCGGGGCACGGCCACCTGGGACGGGATGGCCATCGCCTGGGCGGTGGTCGAGCAGCTCCTGCTCGATCCCCGGCTGCGCCCCAAGGCCCTGTTCGCCACCCACTACCACGAACTGACCGAACTGGCCGCACGCCTCGAGGGACTCGACAACGTCCACATCACCGTCCGGGAGCACGGCCAGGAGGTGGTCTTCCTCCACCGTATCGAGGCGGGCCCCTCCGACCGCTCTTACGGGATCCACGTCGCGCGGCTGGCGGGACTGCCCGACGGAGTGATTCGCCGTGCGTGGGAGATCCTCGAGGAGATCAGCGGCGAACACCTGGCCGACAAGTTGCAGCGGCAGGCCGGCGGCGCACGCCAGCTCTCCCTGTTCGAAATGCCCGCCCCCACACCGGCACTGGCCGCGGGAGAGGCCGAGGCGCTAGCGGAACTGCGGGAATGCGACCCCGACGAACTCTCACCCCGGCAGGCCCATGCCCTGCTCTGCCGGCTGATCGAGGCCCTCGGGGATCAGTCCTCGACGATCCGCTGAAGGGCTTCGTCCACCGTCGCACACACCGACAGCAGCTCGCCGATGCGGGTCAGCTCGAGCAGGTCGCGCACCTTGCCCCGGGGCGCGGCGAGAACCAGCCGGCCGCCGAGCTTGTCCAGACTGCGATGGCAGGCGACCAGTTCCCCCAGACCGGCGGAATCGACGAAGTTCACGCCGCCGAGATCGAAGACCACCCGCAGGCGGCCGGCGGCGATCTCCTCCTCCACCACCTCCCGCACGTCGTCGAGGGCATTGCCCACCGTGATGCGGCCGGTCAGGCGTGTGACGGCAATGCCGTCGCGATAATCGACCTGATGACTCACGAGGCCTCCTCGTCCCGCTGCCCGTCGGCGGGTCGGCTCTTGATCAGAATCAGCTCCATGCCCGGATCGTGGCGCCGGAAATGGACCTCGTTGACCAGCGAGCGAATCAGCAGCAGGCCGCGACCCGAAGAGCGCCAGAGATTCTCCGGCGTGGTGGGATCGGGGGTCAGTTGGGGTTCGAAACCGGCCCCCTCGTCGCGAATCGCGATCTTCAGCACACCGGCGGTGAGACGGAACTCGATGCAGACGCTCTTGGCCGGGTCGAGACGGTTGCCGTGCTTGATCGCATTGATCGCCCCCTCCCGCACCGCCAGGCCCACGTCGAGCCGGGCCTCCTCGTCGAAGCCCGCGGTGCAGGCCAGCAGTTCGGCCATCCCCTGCACCGCATCGAGGTAGGCCAGACTGCTCGGCAGGCTGAGGGTGATCGTCTCTTCTCGTCCCATGGTCGTCATCCGGCCTCTAGTCTGCGAACAGCACCCGCGCCAGACTGAGTTCTGGCCGTTTGAGTTCGTCACCCGTCAGCCGCGCGATCTCCTCGTCGCCCTCGAAGAGGATCACCGTGGGAACCCCTTCGACACCGTATTGCCGCGCGGTGAGATCATCGACGATCGAACGGGGGACGAGGTGGAAGGTGGCCTCGGGGGCCTTGTCCCCCAGATCCTCGAGCACCCGGATCAGCCGGGGGATCAGCCGCTCGCAGTGGGGACACCAGGAGCCGAGGAAGACCAGCATCCGGAGCTGACGCTCGTTGCGCGCCAGCAGCCTCATCTGGCCGAGGCGGGGGGTGTACACCCGCGCCGCCCGCCGCTGCTCGGGCAGGCGGGCGAGGATCTCCTCGGCCGTGGCATCGCCGAGCCACGGGTCGGCCGGCTCGATGATCACCCGCTTGCCCGCCGCCACGAAGCTCAGGCGCCCGCCACTGACCTTGGCCACCAGGGGCTGGCCGAGGGTGCGGCTGGGATCGACCACCAGCCGGTCGGAATCCTTGGGATCGGGGGTCAGCGCCTCGGGCTCGAGGGCCTGGGCGGTTTTCTCCCGCGCGGTGAGCAGCACCGGCCGGCGCAGGCGGTCACTGAGCACCAGCACGGTGGCCTGGCCGGTGGCGACGTAGATCTTCGCGTCGGGATCCTTCTCGCCGTGGATCCGGAGCTGAAAGTGCCCGGTGAGCAGGAACTCGATCGGTTGGGTGGGAGGGGAATCGGCGCTCTCGGCAGCGGCGAGGGGGGCAGCGATCAGAGCCGCGAGGGCTGCGATGACACGGCCCCACCGGCTCATGGCATCGACCCGTCAGCCAGTGCCTGCAAGTCGGCCTCGTCGGGAATGCCCTCCCAGATCCGGGTGACCTTGCCGTCTTTCACCAGGAACGAGCGCGGCAGGTGGCGGTAGAGCGGCTTGATCACCCCCCAGGGGGCGCCCCGCACGTCGAAGGCCGGGCCGGCAGTCCAGAAAAACTCGGTGGCCAGTTCCTCGTTTTCTTCGGCCAGGCCGAAGACCTGAACCGGACTGTCGGGGTTCATCGCCAACAGCTCGTTGACCCGGGCGATGTCGAGACGGGTCTGCTCGTCGGCCCGATCGATCAGCAGCACCAGGCTCTCGCCGTCCTGCAACTCGGGGATGATCTCGTCGATCCGCCACTCGGCCACCTCGGTGCCCACGTGGAGGCGGGTCGCCAGGTTGTCGATCGGCAGCGAGGGCGCGGCCAGGGAGAAGGCCACCGCCAGCAGGAATCCCGAAGCCGGGAAGGCCCAGCGCCAGCCGGGGAACCTGGGATTGCGATCGAGAGCCAGCCAGGACAGAGCCGCCAGGGCGGTGAACAGGGCGTTGCTCAGCATGTGCTGCAAGGGGGATTGCTGAATCAGGTTGCCGAAGCAGCCGCAGGAAGAAGGGTCTTCCGGCGGATAGAAGTACTGGTAGGCCGACAGGCCGAAAAAGCCCGCCATCATCACGGTCGCCAGGGCCAGCACCGGCAGCCGCCGCGCGCCGAGCAGCCCGAAGGCCACCGCCGCCTCGAGACCGATGACCAGCAGAGCGGTGGTCGAGGCCAGCGCAGCGGGCGTCCCGTAGTCACGCACGAGTTGCTGGCTGAAGCCGGCGGGATCGAGGGCCTTGGTCCAGACGGAGACGAAGAAGACCGCCGACAGCAGGAGCGAAGCGACCAGGCCGAGGAGAGTGCTGAAGCGCAACGCGCCGCGGGAAGCAGGGCTCACCGGGAGATCTCCCTTGAAGGTCGGGTCATCGAGCAGGGTCGTCCAACGAAGATGATGAGCTGTCGAGAATACGAGGGGCGGCAATCGCTGGCAACCAGAGCCCACCGAGGAG
The DNA here is from genome assembly GCA_027001345.1 of Acidobacteriota bacterium. Classification (GTDB taxonomy): domain Bacteria; phylum Acidobacteriota; class Polarisedimenticolia; order J045; family J045; genus JALTMS01. The sequence continues at coordinate 4,451 of JALTMS010000690.1, forward strand.
CGTAGACTTCGCACCATGCACATAAAATTCGTCGGCCAGGCCGACTATTTTTCAGCCGATGAGAGAAGGCTGCCCCTGGCGGCCGCCACCGCCCTGGGGCTCGAAGCGAGCGAGGTGGAAGCGGGGGCGGGGGATCCCCGGGCCGAGGTCGCGGTGATCCACTCCCGGGTGACGGCAAATGCGGCCTTTTTCGAACGCTGGCCGCGGCTCGAACTGCTGATCACCACCACCTCCGGCTGGGATCACGTGGATCTGTCGGCCGCCGCCGAGCGGCGGGTGCGCGTGGCCCGCTGCCCGATGGCCCGGCGGGATGCGGTGGTGGAAACCAGTCTGGCCCTGGGGTTGAGCCTGCTGCGCGGGGTGGAATGGCTCTCCCGCCGCTCACGCCGGGGTCGCTGGGCCCGGGCCGAGATCTCGCAGCGGGCCCTGGGGCTCGCCCGGGGCACGCCCATCGGGGTGGTGGGCTGCGGGGTGATCGGACGCCGGGCCCGGGAGTGCTGGCAGGCGCTGGGGGCCGAGGTGCTGGTCTGCGACCCCGCCTGGCCCGACAGCCGGCCCCTCGAAGAGGTCGCGGCGAGCTGCCGGCTGCTGACCCTGCACTGCTCGCTGACCCCCACCTCGCGGCGGATGATCGATCAGCGGGTCCTCGAAGTGATGGCGCCGGGCAGCGTGCTGATCAACACCGCCCGGGGAGCACTGGTGGATCTCGAAGCCCTCGAGCGGGCACGACACCTGGGCGGCATCGGCCTGGATGTCTTCCCCTCCGAACCGTACGACGAACTCGGGCGCTGGGCCCGACGGGAAAACGTGATCCTGCTGCCCCACGCCGCCGGCTGCTGGCAGGGCCTGGCCCGCGCCGTGGCCGAAGAAGTGGGAACCACTCTCGCGAGCTGGATCGAGGGGCGGGAGCTGCCCCACGAGGTGACGGCACCTCGAACACCCGGGACCTGATCCGGGGCCCGAAAGGAGCGACAACCCGATGAAAGCGACAGAACGCTACTTCGAAGTTCTCGACGAGGTGCTGCGGGGCAAGCGCTGGAGTACCGACACCGATGTCCTGCGTCTGGCGGCCCTGACGGTGATGTCCTGCCCCGACAGCGACGCGGTGGCGCGGACGCGGGCGACGGCCGTCCGACTGGGCAAGAAGCCCAGCCCGCTGCGCTCGATGAACGCCGGCCTGCGCCTGGCCCTCGCCGCGATGCTCGTCCGCCGGCGAGCCCCAGTGGACACCGTCCTCGACCAGGTCGAGCGGGGCCTGGCCGTCTTTCGCCGCCACGGACTGCGCCATCGGGGCGCCCACCCTCGACTGGCGGCGATGATGCTGGCCCTCGAAGGCGGCGGCGTGGACGAACGCACGGTCGAACGGATGGCGACGATCCTCCACCTGTGGAAGAAGGACCACTTCTTCCTCACCGGAATCGACGACTACCTGATGGCCGCGCTCCACGCCTCCCGGCCGGACAGTCCCCAGGCGATCGGTCGCAGGGTGGAAGCGATCTATCAGGCCCTGCGGCACGAAGGGATGAGCCGCGGCAACCAGCTTCAACTCGCCTCCCACCTGCTGGCCCTCGCTTCCCGGAGCCCCGGCGAGATCGCCCGCCGCTTCGGCACCTGGGCCGAGGCCCTGCGTGAGCGCGGCCAGCGGATCTGGTCGTCCCAGTACGACGAGGTGGCGCTGCTGGTCCTCAGCGGCGTTCGGGTCGACTGGGGAGCGACCCGAGTCATCGCCCTGCGCGACGCGCTGCGCGCGCGCAAGCCGCGACCGCATCGCTCGATGGCCTTCTCCATCGCCTCCGGGTTGCTGGTCGCCGAACAACTGGCGAGCAGCGAGGACGGCCGCGAGGCTCGGACCGCCGCCACCCTGCGGGCCATCCAGTCGCTGATCGAGGCCCAGCAGGCGGTGCTGGTCGCTGCCATCGCGGCGACGAGCACTGCGGTGGCGGCGGGCGGCGCGAGCTGACCGGCGGCCGCACTCAGTCCAGCGCCCGCTCGAGGGCGGTGCAGACGTCCACCGCGTTGGTCACCCGACAGTGCGCTCCGGTGGGCGGCAGAAAGTATTCCGCCGAACCCTCCTCCCCGCACAGCAGCAGCAGCCAGCCCGGGGATACCAGGCCCTGGGGCCGGTCGGTGATCGCCTCGTAGAGGGTCTGCCGGTCGAGACTCGCCACCTGGTCGAGCCGCTCGCCCACGGCGCCGACCAGCAGGTCGTCGTCGAGCACCACCTGCCCGATCTCTCCCTCGGCGCCCGGCTCTTGCGCCGCCGACCGGGGCGGCTCGGTGGGAATCAGTGCCATCGCCAGACGCGTGACGGTGCGCTCGTCGCTCTCCGGGGCGACTCCCAGGCGACGGATCGTGCGGCGTAGCTCCCAGTGGGCGATCCAGGCGTTCTCGTCGAGCAGGAAGACCGGCAGATCGACGGGCGCCGCCCGGGCCCGCAGCTCTTGCTCGTCGCGAACGAAGCTCGCCTTGACCACGCAGCCCCGGGAGTCGCCGTGGCGGCTCTCGCCGCCCATCGCGCCGGGCGCCGGTCGCCGCACGACACCGACTCCTTCGGGGAACGCCAGCACCTCGTCCGCGTCGGGTTCGACCTGCAAGCGATCGACCCGCACTACGGCGACGGACTCTTCCACCACCGCGCCGGGCACCGGCATGGTGCGCAGGGTCTGCACCGGAGCGGTGGCCGTCGCCGCGGTGAGCTGCTCGCACAGTGGGACGACGATCTCTTCCCGACTCAAGCCGGTGCTGCTGCCTGCGAAAGCCTGCTCTTCGTCGGCGGCAGGCGGCAGGGGACGCCGCGAGAAGACGACCGCCGTCCGGCCGTCGAGGCACAGCCACGAGGGCATCCGGCTGCGCGTGGCGATCGAGGCGCCATCGAAGGGAGCCCGGTCGATCCGGCCCGCGAAAGGCTGCCGGAAAGCCCGGGCCGAGAGTCCCGACAGCACCCGGCGCAACAGGTCGTCGTAGTCCTGGGCGTCGGCGGCTTCCATGTCGAGGGCCATGAGCACCGTGCCCCGCTCCTCGGTCTCGAGGCGCGGGCCGCCGCCGTCGCCGGCCCGCCTTTCTTCGATGAAATCGATCTGATAAACCGTGGGCATCACCCGCTGCTCGGAGCACTGCCAACCACCGTCTTCGCATGGCGCCGGGACTTCGACACGCACCCCGAAGGCCTCGCGCAGATGCACCACGCCGGTGGTGATGTCGGTGGGCATCACCCGGCGATAGACCTCCTCGGCAGCGGTGGGAGTCACTGCGAGCAGGACCAGCAGCCAGGCAGTCTGTCGGCGGGAAACCGTGGATCGGACCATCGAACCTCCTCCCCGGAGGGTGATGATAGCAGCCCGACCCGAGCCGACCCGGGCTCGCAGCGGCGCCTGTTGCATCGCCGGGAATCGCGGCTACCCTCGACCCGGCGCCAGAAAGCAGCGCTGATGAGGACTCTCGGACGGTGAGAATCGAGACGATTCCCGTCGGCCCCTTGCAGGTCAACTGTTACCTGATAGCCGACGCCGACAGCGGACGGACCCTGGTGGTCGATCCCGGCGAGGATGCCGGGCGCATCGCCGCGGAGATCCGGCGGGCGGGGTTCGAGCCCTGCGCCCTGCTGGCGACCCACGGCCATTTCGATCACGTCGGTGCCGTCGCGCCCCTGCGTCGCCTGCTCGGCGAGATCCCCTTCCTGGCCCACCGCGACGACCTGTTTCTGATCGACTCCTGTCGCCAGGCGGCGGCCCGCTGGCACCTGGAGGTCGAGGACTGCCCGGCCCCCGACAGCTTCATCGAAGATGGCCAGGTGCTCGAAGTCGGCTCCCTGCGCATCGAGGTGCGGCACACGCCGGGACACTCTCCGGGAGGCGTGAGCCTGGTGGCGCCGGGCCATCTCTTCCCCGGTGACACCCTCTTCCACCGCTCGGTGGGGCGCACCGATTTTCGCGGGGGGGATCCGGAGCAACTGGCCCGGTCGATTCGCGAGCGGCTCTATTCCCTGGCCGACGCCACCGTGGTCCATCCCGGCCATGGTCCGACGACCACCATCGGAGAGGAGAAGCTCGAAAACCCCTTCGTCAGGGGCTGAGCCGCTCACTCGTCGAGTCGATCGAGGCTGCGATAGGACACCGCCTCGGCAATGTCGGCCACCGCGATCACCTCACGACCCGCCAGATCGGCCAGGGTGCGAGCCAGCTTGAGCAGCCGATCGTGGGCCCGGGCCGACAGGCGCAGGCGCTCCATCGCCGCGTCGAGGGCCCGCCGGGCATCGGCAGCCAGCGCGCAGGCCTCGACCAGGTCGCCGGCGCGCAGGTGGGCGTTGGAGGTCACGCCCCAGCGGGCATTGCGCTCGACCTGCACGGCCCGGGCGGCGACGACCCGCTGCCGGACCTCCGCCGAGCACTCGCCGGCCCGGGAGCGGGACAGCTCGGCGGCGCTGACCGCCCGTACGGGCACGTGCATGTCGATGCGATCGAGGAGGGGACCGGAGATCCGGCCCCGATAACGGGCGACGGCTCCACTCGAACAGCGACACTCGCGTAGCGAGCAGCCATACCAGCCGCAGGGACAGGGATTCATCGCCGCGGCGAGAATGAAGCGTGCCGGAAAGCGCGCCCGGCCGGCGACCCGCACCAGGGTCACCTCGCCGTCCTCGAGGGGCTGACGGAGATTCTCCAGCACGTGGCGCGGAAACTCGGGCAGCTCGTCGAGGAAGAGCACACCGTGGGTCGCCAGGGAGACCTCCCCCGGCCGGGGCGGACTCCCTCCGCCGATCAGCCCTGCCGGTGAGACGCTGTGGTGGGG
>JALTMS010000691.1 GCA_027001345.1 Acidobacteriota bacterium
CTCGTCGAGATCCTCCCTCAGATCCGAGAGTTCGACGGTCAGGTCCGAACCTTCGATCCGCAGGATTTCACCACCGCCGAGGACCAGCACCACCGTCAACGGCGGTGCGAGGACCTCGTCGCCGTGAGGCCGGCCGACGCGCAGCCCACCCTTGCCGCTCTCCATCAGCACGAAACCCTCGGTCTCGTCTCCGTTGACCGCATCCTCGATGGTGATCTGCGAGTCGGCTCCGGGCTCGATCCGGACTTCCACCCGACTGCCGTCCAGCTCGAGGCGCACCTTGTTGGCTGTCAGGGGACGATCCACGGGAAGAGGCACCGCAGCGCCGAAAGCCACGGAGCTGCACGAGCCGAGCAGGCCGAGCAGGAGAAAGAAGCGCGAAATAGCCATGGGATTCAATGTACCGCCAATCCTGCTCCCCCTCCAGCCACCCCCCCAGGGGACACGCACAATCTCCGAGCTGCCAGAGCTTCCTCGGATCGCCCGCGTTGCAACCGACCGCGCCGTCGTGACCGTCAGCCGCCTCTGAGATCCCGCCGCAGGCGACCGACACGCAGGTAGAAGCGGCGCAGCAAGTAAACCGTCACGCCTACCCCGAGAGCGATCACCACCACGGCCACCACGCTGGCCAGCATCGCCAGCACCGAGCCCACCAGAGCGGCCAGATCTTCGAAAAACGAGATCAGGGGCGAGGCCAGACCGCCCGTGCCGAGGGTGGACAGAATGCGGATTTTCGATTTGCCCAGGTGGACGCCCCCGGCGGCGGCCCCGCCGACCAGCAGGCCCACTACAGCCGCAGGAAGCGGCTCGAGTTCCGCCAGGGATGCGGCCAGCACCAGCAAACCCGCCAGCGGGCGAACCGCGGTCTCGACCAGGTCCAGCAAGTGATCGACCACCGGCACCTTGTCCGCCAGAGTCTCGAAGACCACCGCAGCCCCGAAGACGATCAACGCTGGCGTGCTCGAAAGCCACTGGAAAGAAGGATGCAACGTGAAGGTGTTGCCGAAGATCAGGTCGGTCGCTCCCAGCCGTACGGCCAGACCCAGAACGAACGGCGGCAGAAAGGCACGCAGACCGCAACAGGCGGCCAGCGACAGCCCGGCCAGCACCTGGATGATCATCCCGGTGGTGCCGATCTCGGTCACTCCTCCTCCTTCCCGCTCGTCGCCCCCCGGACGAAAGCGCGGGCGATCGCGACCAGCACCGGCTCGCTCATCGCCCGACCGAAAAACGAAAGCCCCACCGGCAATCCCTCGACATCTCCCATGGGCACGGTCAGGTGAGGGTAGCCCGCAATGGCAGGATAGCTCGACACGCCCCCGAGAAAGTGATCGCCGTCGATCAGGTCGATCTTCCAGGCCGGTGAGGTGGTGGGGGCCACCAGCGCATCGAGGTGATACTCGCCGATCAGCCTGTCGATGCCGTCACGCCGGGTCGCCCGTTGCACCGTTTCCAGTGCCCGGGTGTAGGCGGGCTCGCTCAGCTTCCCCTTGGCCATCGCCTTGATGAAGATCTCCTGGCCGAACCAGCGCAACTCGTCGCCGGCATGCTCGCGGTTGAAGGCCACGACCTTCTCCAGGGTCAGCTCGGCGAGTTCGGAGTCGGGCAGTCCCGCAAAGTAGGCATCGAGATCGTGGTGGAATTCGTAGAGCAGGACGTCGTAGGAAGCCGCTTCGAAACCCTCGGGAGTCTCGAAGCCGAGCCCCTCGACCAGCACGGCCCCGCGAGCGCGCAGGGTCTCGAGTGCCTGCTCGAAGAGTCGATCGACCCGATCATGGTAGCCGGTGGCCGAGCGCAGCACACCGATCCGCCGGCCGTCGAGGGAGTCGGCCGGCACGTCACGGAGCAGATTCCAGTCGCGAGCCTGTTCGGCCCGCGCCGTGACCGGATCTTCCGGATCGACGGCGATCATCGCCTCGAGCAGGAGTGCGGCATCTTCCACCGTTCGCGCCATGGGCCCCGCTGTGTCCTGAGTGTGGGAGATCGGAACGATCCCCCGCCGGCTGATCAGACCGACCGTGGGCTTGATGCCCACCACGCCATTGACCGACGACGGACAGACCACCGACCCATCGGTCTCGGTGCCCACGGCAAGAGGCACCATTCCGGCGGCCACCGCCACCGCGGATCCCGAACTCGAGCCACAGGGCGAACGAGTCGGATCGTGGGGGTTGCGAGTCTGCCCACCCACCGCGCTCCATCCACTCGACGAACGCTCGGAGCGAAAGTTGGCCCACTGACTGAGATTGGTCTTGCCCAGGATCACCAGCCCCGCCTGTCTGAGGCTCGCGACGAGAGGAGCGTCCCGATC
>JALTMS010000692.1 GCA_027001345.1 Acidobacteriota bacterium
TTGCGCCGAAAAACGGAAACGGGCGTTGGCCTCCTTCTGTAGCGCAGTCAAATCGTAGAGCAGGGGAGGCCTTTCCTTGACCTTGCGTCCGTCGGCTCGGGTCACGCGCCCGGCCAGCCCCTCGATGCGCTTGCAGATCGCCTCGGCCTGCTCACGGGTTTCGAGGCGATCGGCTCGTTCCCCCCGGGCGTCCGGCCGGGTCCAGGTGGCCTGATAGGAGCCATCGTCCACGGCGAAGCGCACCCGCACCTGCCAGAAGGTCTTCGGCTCGAAGTTTTCGATCTCTCGCTCTCGATCGCAGATCAGGGCCAGGGTCGGGGTCTGCACCCGACCGAGCGAGAGCAGCCGCGAGTCGGCCCCACGGCGCGCACGGAGCGTCATCGCCCGCGTGGCATTGAGGCCCACCAGCCAGTCCGCCTCGCTGCGACAGCGGGCTGCCGCCTCCAGGTCGGTGAAGTCGGCGCCGTCCCTGAGCCGTTCGAAACCCTCGCGGATCGCCTGATCGGTCATCGAGGAGATCCACAGCCGGCGCACTGGGGCCTTGCATCCCGCCGCCTGCCGGGCATAGGCGAAGATCAGCTCCCCCTCCCGGCCCGCATCGCAGGCGTTGATCACCTCTTCGAGGTGAGGGTCGGCGAGCAGCGAGCGCAGGGTGCGCCACTGATCTTTCGAGTCCTTACGGGGCGCGAGGCGGAAGGATGAGACCAGGATGGGCAGGTTTTCCAGTCGCCACGAGCGCCAGCGATCGTCGTAGGCGGCCGGCGGGGCCAGCTCGAGCAGGTGCCCGAGGCACCAGGAGATGCGCGTGGCGCCCGCGCCGATGAAGCCGGAGCCTCGGCCGGAAACCCCCAGGACCCGGGCAATATCGCGGGCGACGCTCGGTTTTTCGGTGACGATGAGGCGAAAACCTGCCACGGCTCTTCCCCGCACGCCGGCGGCTGCCGCCGGATGACTCCCGAATCATACGCGACGGGCAGCGGCCGTTCGCCCCTCCCGCCATACCGGGTGTTGTGAACGGGGGAGTGGCGAGGCCCGGTTTGGCTTTCGCGCGCCTTGCCCGATAATTGGCCCACTTCAGCTTTACGATGCCTCCTTGTTCGACGGCAACCGCGAGAGGATTCGACAATGGAGTACAGACGGCTGGGTCGGTCGGGCCTTCAGGTCTCGGCCCTGTCTTTCGGCGCCTGGGTGACTATCGGCCAGCAGGTCGATGAAAGTGCTGCCGAGCAGTGCATGGCCGCGGCGTTCGAGGCCGGAGTCAACTTCTTCGACAACGCCGAGGTCTACGCCGATGGCCGGGCGGAGATCGTCATGGGGCGCGTTCTGCGCAAGATGGGGTGGAAGCGCTCGGATCTGGTGCTCTCGACGAAGATCTTCTGGGGCGGCAAGGGACCCAACGACACAGGGCTTTCCCGCAAGCACATCATCGAGGGTGTCGACGCGGCTCTCGGCCGGCTCGGTGTGGACTACGTCGATCTGGTCTTTTGCCACCGCCCGGATCTCCACACGCCGATCGAGGAGACCGTGCGCGCGATGGATCACGTCGTGCGCCAAGGCAAGGCGTTTTACTGGGGCACCAGCGAATGGAGTGCGGCTCAGATCATGGAGGCCTGGGCCATCGCTCGGCGGGAGCATCTCGAGCCGCCGGTGATGGAGCAGCCCCAGTACAACATGCTGCACCGCGAGCGGGTAGAGGCGGAATACCTGCCGCTGTACGAATCCATAGGCCTGGGCACCACCATCTGGTCTCCCCTGGCCAGCGGGCTGCTGACGGGCAAGTACAACGACGGCTGCCCGGAGGGAACGCGGGCTTCGCTTCCGGGATACGAGTGGCTGCGCGAGCGGCTGGTCGGACCGGCAGCGGAGGCTTCGATCGCCAAGGTGCGGGCCCTGGCACCGCTGGCCGAGGAGCTGAAGTGCAGCCTGGCCCAGCTCGCCATCGCCTGGTGTCTGGCCAACCCCCACGTCAGCAGCGTCATTACCGGGGCTTCTCGCCCTTCCCAGGTTACCGAGAACATGGCCGCGCTCGATCTGAGTGCGCGACTGACGCCGGAGGTCATGGCGCGGATCGACGAGATCCTCGGCAATCGTCCCGATGCCCCGACGGACTGGCGCGCATGACCAGGAGACAAGCAATGACAATCGGCTCTCGCCCGAGTGTTCTGACGGCGGCTTCCCTGCTGCTGATCGTCCTGATGACCGGCGGGTGCCAGAAGGAGAAACCCTTGCCTGCTCCCCCTCAGACTCGGGTCGAAGAGGTCGTCGAGGAGATTCACGGGGTTCGCGTGGCGGATCCCTACCGCTGGCTCGAAGATCAGCAGTCTCCCGAGACGCGCGCCTGGATCGCAGCGCAGAATGCCTACACCGACTCGCTACTCGATGCCCTGCCGGGCCGCGAGCAGCTCGAACGGCGGCTGACACCGCTGTTGCAGACAGCCAGCGCGGCTGCGCCGCTCCACCGTGCGGGCAGGTACTTCTTCCTCCGCAGGGCCGCTGATCAGGACCTTTACGTGATCTACATGCGGGATGGCGCCGGCGGTGAGGACCAGGTCCTGATCGACCCCCATCCCTGGACCGAGGATCACACCCGCTCGGTAGATCTCGCCGATGTCAGCGACGATGGCAAGTTGATGCTCTACGCCGTGCGGCAGGGTGGCCAGGACGAGGTGGAATACCGCATCCTGGATGTGGATCGCGGCGAGGATCTGCCCGATGTGCTGCCGCGCGCGCGGTATTTCAATGCCGAATTCACGCCCGACGGCAAGGGTCTGTACTACGCGCGTTACGGCGAGCAGGGGACCACGATCTTCTTCCATGCCCTGGGCAGCGATCCGTCCCGGGACGACGCTCTGTTCGGCGAGGGTTTCGGCCCCGACGAACTGATCATCTCGTCGCTTTCCGACGATGGGGCCTTCCTCGTCGTGCACGTGCTCCATGGCTCAGCCGGACCGACCGAAATCTATGTCAAGGATCTGCGCCGCGGGGGGCCGTTCCGGGTTGCCGTGGCCGATCAGGATTCGCGCAGCTTCGGCCAGGTCGTCGAAGGCCGCCTGGTAGTGCAGACCAACTGGCAGGCACCAGCGGGACGGGTGATGGCCGTCGATGCCCGGGATCCGGCCCAGGAGAAGTGGCGCGAAATCGTTCCGGAGCGCAAGGACGCAGTGATTCGCTCGATAGCCCTGGTCGGGGGTCGCCTTTTCGTCAACTACCTCGAGAACGTCGTCACACGCTTGCGTTCGTTCGATCTCGCAGGCCGAGAGGTGGGCGAAATTCACTTCGACGATCTGGGAACCGTGAGCAATCTACAGGGCCGCTGGAAGGATCCGGAAGCTTTCTTCTCCTTCCAGTCATTCCACATTCCCAGCACGATCTACCGTTTCGATGTTGCCAGCGGGAAGCGCAGCATCTGGTTCCGGGCCGACCTGCCGGTGGATCCGACCCGGTACCAGGTCGAGCAGCTCTGGTTCGAGTCGAAGGACGGCACTCGGATTCCGCTCTTCCTGGTTCGTCGCAAGGATCTGGCGGGCGACGGGCCCCGCCCGCTGCTGCTCAACGGCTATGGCGGCTTCGAGGTCAGCAAGTTGCCACGCTTTTCGCCGACCACGATTCCCTGGCTCGACGCCGGCGGGCTCTACGCGGTGGCCAACATCCGCGGTGGCGGCGAGTTCGGCGAAAACTGGCATCGCGCCGGGATGCTGGAGAACAAGCAGAACACCTTCGACGACTTCATCGCGGCGGCCGAGTTCCTGATCGACGAGGGTTACACGAATTCCGATCGGCTGGCCATTTCCGGTGGCAGCAACGGTGGCTTGCTGGTGGGCGCGGTGATGACCCAGCGGCCGGAGCTGGTGCGAGCGGTGATCTGCGCCTATCCCCTGCTGGACATGGTGCGCTATCACAAGTTCCTCGTCGCTCGTTTCTGGGTGCCGGAGTACGGCTCCGCCGACGATCCGGAGCAGTTCGAGACACTCTATGCCTACTCGCCCTATCACCATGTTCGCCCGGGTACCGCGTACCCCGCGCTGCTGATGATCACCGGCGACGGCGACACCCGAGTCGCACCGCTCCACGGCCGAAAGATGGTCGCTGCCGTACAGGCCGCCAACACGGCCAATCGGCCGATCTTGCTGCGCTACCACATCAAGGCGGGGCACGCCGGCGGCACACCGGTCTCCGAGCAGATCGAAGACGCGGTGGATACCTACAGTTTTCTCGCCTGGCAGCTCGGCCTGGAAGAGGCTAGTCGATGAAGCGGATCCAGCCGTAAGGGTCTTCGATGCGGCCGTACTGGATGCCCGTCAGACGATCGTAGAGCGCCTGGGCCATCTGGCCCACGCCGCCGTCGGCGATGGTCACCTCTTCGTCCTCGTAAAGCAGCGAGCCGATGGCCGTGACCACCGCGGCCGTGCCCACGGCGAAGACTTCGTTGAGCGATCCGTCGGCGGCTCGCTCGATGATCTCGCCGATGGAGATCGGGCGCTCTTCCGTCTTCAGGCCGAAGTCGGGAGCCAGGCGCAGGATCGAGTCACGGGTCACGCCCGGCAGGATGCTGCCCGTCAGAGGAGAGGTGGCCAGGGTATCGCCGAAGCGGCAGAAGACGTTCATTCCACCGAGTTCCTCGATGTACCGCCCTTCCCTGGCATCGAGGTAGAGCACCTGGGAGCAGCCCTTCTTGCGAGCGATCTCGCCGGCGAGGAGACTGGCGGCGTAATTCCCCGAGGTCTTGGCGAAACCGATGCCGCCCACCGCCGCCCGCACGAACTCTCGGGTGACGTGAATCTTGATCGGTTTGAAGCCGGTGGGGAAGTAAGGCCCGACGGGACCGACGATGACATAGAACAGATACTCGGAAGAGGCCTTGACGCCGAGTGCCGCTTCGGTGCCGATCATCGTGGGCCGGATGTAGAGCGCTCCCTTGCCGTCGCGGGGAATCCACTGGCGCTCGAGATCGACGAGCTGCTCGACCGCCGCGAGGAAGAGTTCGGCTCCCACGGGAGGCATGCACAGCCGGCGGGCGGAGTTGTCGAAGCGCTCGGCGTTCTTCTCGGGCCGGAACAGGGCGATTCGACCGTCTTCCCAGGCGTAGGCCTTGAGACCTTCGAAGACCTCCTGAGCGTAGTGCAGCACGTTCGCCGCCGGATCCAGCGCCAGCGGACCGTAGGGAATGATTTCGGCGTCGCTCCAGGGGCCGGAACCGCTCCAGCGGGCGACGAACATCCGGTCCGAGAAGGTTCGGCCGAAGCCGGGATCCTTCATTTTTTCCGCAATGATCTCTTTCGGGGTCAGCCCGGCCTCGCGGATCTTGATTTCCATGGAGAACTCCTGGCAATGGCTGCGGGAACGTCTCATCTTCCCGTAAGATCGGTCCCGTCGCAACTTGGGGGCTCGGAGTGCCGAGGAGCGGGATGATCGAGCTTCTAATAAGCTGTCTGATGCCGGTAAGAGAGGCCGAATTTCCCAGCCAGAGCGGATTGCTGCCCGCTGCGGTGTTGCTACCCGTTGTCGTGCGCCCCGCGGGCCCGGGCCTGCTGCTGACCCTGCGCACGGCCCACCTCGCCCAGCATCCCGGGCAGGTCAGCTTTCCCGGCGGCCGGCGCGAGCCGGGGGATGCCGATCCGATGGCGACGGCCCTGCGGGAGACGCAGGAGGAAATCGGCCTCGATCCCGCGCGGGTCGAGGTGGCCGGTGTGTTGCCGACCTATTCCACGGTGACCGGTTTTTCGGTGGTCCCCGTGGTGGGTCTGCTCGAGCCGCCCATCGATCTGAAACCCGATCCGAGAGAAGTGGCCGAGGTCTTCGAGGTCGCCCTCGAGGTGGTACTCGATCCGAGGCGCTACCGGCGGGGGACGACGACGTACCAGGGCGTCGAACGCTCGTACTGGATTCTCGAGCATGGTGAACAGCGCATCTGGGGTGCCACCGCAGGGATTCTGCGCGGTCTGTGCATGCGGGTGGAAGAGCGCGCGGCCGGCGGCCGGCCTGGTTGACGCACGAAATCCCTTGGCGAAGGCACGCAGCTACGCGCTTCCTCGGCCCTTCGAGCGTGGAATCCGGATCCGGCGCTCTTCTCCTGGTCGCCTCTACTGCTCTTGTTCCGCTGCCGCGGGCAGGGTCGGTGCGGCGAACGGAATCGAAATGTGATCGTGGTGGATGTACCACTTGCCTTCGTGCTTGCCGAGCACCGAGGTCAGGCGGCCGTTCATCTCTCTTTCGACGCCGTCGCTCTCCACCACCAGCTTCCACAGGCAGTACGTCACCGCCAGGTGTCGATCGAGCTTGTTGTGCACGTCGGTGAAGTCGATGGAAACGACCTTGTTGCGTGCGAAGAACTGCTCCCAGCCCTGCCGGATGGCCTGCTTGCCCGTCATCTCGCCGCCGATGAAGAAGCCCACCGGCGCCGGATCGTCCTCGTAGAGCCCCATGATCGCATCGACATCGCCGGCCTTCATCGCCGAGGCGACCTGTTCGAGCACACCGCTGACAGCGGCGAGATCGGCCTTGGGATCACCCTTTTCCCGACAGGCCGGAACAAGGAGCAGTGCCGCCAGTGCAGCGGACGCGATCAGCTTTCTGTTGGTCTTCATCTGGACACCTCCTTGAGCCCGATCCCGGAGGACCTGACCAGCTACGATACCTCAGCGGGGGAGGGGACTGGAAGCCCACCCGGAGAGGGCTGCATTCAGCGGATTTCGTAGTCCGCGATCAGGGGACGGTGGTCGCTGGCCACCCGCGAAGCGCGCAGACGGCAGCGCCGGGCGGAGATCAACTTGATCCGCCCCCGTGAATAGAGCCGGTCCAGCCCCCCCCGAGGGGCAAAGGAAGGGTAGGTCTTGATCGAGCGGCCCGAACTCAACTGGGTATCGAAACGGAAGCCCAGCGCCTGCGTGAGCACCGGTTTGAGAAGTGAGCGCCAGTCGTTGAAATCGCCTCCGATCAGGCAGGGTGTTTCCATCGTCAGCGCCGCGAGTTCGTGCGAGCGGAGCAGCACTCCGATCTGACATTCACGCTCCCGGGCCGACAGGCCGAGGTGGAGGTTGAAGACCTCGAGCCGGCTGCTGTGTGAGGCTCCCTCGGCGAGCACCAGGGTCGTGTGCTGACAGCCGCGACGCTTGCGCGTGCCGATCGTCAGGTCGATATTGCGCTCGCGGGCGATGGGAAAGCGGCTGAGGGTAGCATTGCCGTAGCGCCCCTTGCGCAGGCTGACATTGTGTCCGACGGCAAAGTGGGGATACCCGAGATGAATCGCCAGTTCCCTGGCCAGGTCCACTTGCCGCGAGCGCGGCACGCCCTGATCCACCTCCTGGAGCAGGACCAGATCGGCGTCGTGGTGGGCCAGGATGTGAACGATACGCTCCGGTCGAAACCTCCGGTCGAGGCCGATGGCACGGTGAATGTTGTAGGTCACGACTCTCAGGCGCATGAGCTTCTCGGTGGTCCGGCAGCCGGCCGACGGAGAGTTCTATTTCAGGGCCGGAGGGACCCATGCGCAAGGGCCCGGTGGTGCTATCTGCCCGGCCCCGTCCGATGGGTTCGCCCTGCGGCGCGAAAGTCCATGAACATCCCGGGTTGACAGACCATGCTTTTGCCCGTAGGCAACTTGCATGCCGACAGGAACTCCCATGCCGACACGACTTGTCACAGTGCTGATCGTCAGCCTCCTGCTGATTCCGGCCTTCGCCGCCGAGGATCGATGGTTTCGGCTCGGTTTCACGCCGTTCAACTACGACATCACCGACGAGGCTCAGCAGGAGGTCTACTCGCTGATCAACCCGCGGCAGGATGTCATTGCCCATCATCTCGACAATGGTGTGCCCTGGCCCGAAGCGGCGGCTGGCGATCCCTACGATCCCAACGTGGAGGCCAATCTCGGCGAGCGCCTCGCCTCCACCCCGCCCGGGATGACCATCTAT
This sequence comes from Acidobacteriota bacterium, assembly GCA_027001345.1. GTDB lineage: Bacteria > Acidobacteriota > Polarisedimenticolia > J045 > J045 > JALTMS01. Next base: position 7,911 of record JALTMS010000692.1, read on the forward strand.
CTGGCGACGACACCGCTCAACTCGGGACGCGACGGCCTGGCGGACTACTGGGGCAAGGATACCAACATGCCCCGGCCCGGTCCGTGGGCCGACCGCACCTTCGACGACCCGGAGGTGATCGAGGCCTACTTCAACTGGTGCCGTGACCTGATCGATCGTTTCCAGCCGCTCTATTTCAACTATGCGATCGAGGCCAACGAGCTGGCTCGCAACGCGCCGGAGAAGTGGGATGCGCTGATGACTCTGGTGCGTGCGGTCTACCCGAAGCTGAAGCGCGAGTATCCGAAGGTGCAAATCTTCGTCTCCATCACCCTGCGCGATCCCGGGACCAGTGAATGGGAAGACTCCAAGCCCTTCATCACCGAGGTGATGGATCACTCCCAGATGATGGCCGTCAGTACCTATCGTTACATCTTCGGTGCCGGCGAGAACAAGGGCGACCCCTCCACGCTGCCCCCCGACTGGCTTTCGGCGGCGGCTGATCTGGCGCCCGACAAGCCGTTCGCGGTCGCCGAGACGGGATGGCTGGCCGAAACGCTTTGGGTTCCCGACTGGGGTCTCTACGTGCCCGGCAATCCCGCATGGCAGAATGACTACGTCACCCGCCTGTTCACCGACGCCAATGCGCTCAACGCACGCTTCGTGATCTGGTTCATCCCCGTCGATTACGACAACCTGTACAACTGGATGCTGTTGCTCGGGCAGGCGACGCCCACCTGGCTGTTGTGGAAGGACACCGGCCTGTGGGACGGGACGGTCGCGCCCCGTCCCTCCTTGCCCACCTGGGAAGCATGGAAAGCGCGCAGCCGAGCACCGGTACCCCCGCCGGTTCCCGACGGAGCGGCGTGGAGCGGCAGCGCGCTGACGGTCGAGCCGACCACCGGCGAGGAGGTCACCGTCACCTGGGACAGCAGCACCTGCCCGGCTGCCGGCTACCACCTGCTCTGGCTGGACCTGCGGCAGCTTCCGGCCTATCAGGGGGTGGACGAGGTCTGCGCTGCCGGTACGAGCGGAAGCTGGACCGGCCTACCCCCGGCGGGGAGTGCCCTGGGCGTGCTGGCCATCGCCGACGACGGTGGCGGTGTGGAAGGCTCCCACGGGGTGGACAGTCGCGGGTTCGAGCGCCCGAGCGTCTCCACGGCCTGCGGCCTGACGCTCAAGCTGACCGACGGCATCTGCGCACCGTGACCCGCTTCAGGGGCAGGGCCCCGAAGGTCGACCCGCTCCGGCGGAGCCGACGCCGAAGCAATTGACGCCGAGGCCCAGGTAGTAGAAGCCGGCTCCCGGGCCGGGAAGCTCCGAGTCGCTGGCTCGA
>JALTMS010000693.1 GCA_027001345.1 Acidobacteriota bacterium
AGGGTACGATGCGGCCTTCGGCGGAGCTCGGCGGGACGAGGAGAAGTCGCGAGCCAAGGAGCGCGTGCTCTCCTTTCGGGACAAGTTTCAGCAATGGGATCCGAAGAATCAGCGGCCTGAGCTGTGGAACCTCTACAACACGCGCCACGGGAAAGACGAGTCATTCCGGGTCTTCCCACTGTCCAACTGGACCGAGCTGGATGTCTGGCACTACATCTACGCCGAGCAGATTCCGATCCCGCCGCTGTACTTCGCCAGGCCACGACCAGTGGTTCGGCGTGAGGGCATGCTGCTGCTGGCCGGTGAATTGATCGAGCCCCGACCCGGTGAGCCGGTCGAGACGGTCATGGTGCGCTTCCGCACCCTCGGCTGTCAGCTCTGCACCGGTGCGGTCGAGTCCGATGCCACCACCCTCGAGCAGATCATCGAGGAGACGATGCTGGCACGCAAGAGCGAGCGCGAGAACCGCGCTGTCGATCAGGACCGGGAAGGCTCGATGGAAGAGAAGAAGAAAGAAGGCTACTTCTGATGGTTGGCAAGCCGGAACTCCTGGCTCGGGACGAGCACAAGGATCTGCTGCGGCTGGTGACGGCTGGCAGCGTGGACGACGGGAAGAGTACGCTGATCGGCCGCCTGCTCTACGAGTCCAAGGGTATCTACGAGGATCAGCTCGCCGCCGTGCAACGTGCCTCGGGGCGTGCCGGCTCGACCCAGCAGACCCTCGACCTGGCTCTGGTCACCGATGGGCTGAAGGCCGAGCGGGAGCAGGGCATCACCATCGACGTGGCCTACCGTTACTTCTCGACGCCGCGGCGCAAGTTCATCATCGCCGACACGCCGGGGCACGAGCAGTACACCCGCAACATGGCCACCGGTGCCTCGACGGCGAACCTGGCGATCGTGCTGGTCGATGCACGCAACGGTGTACTGACCCAGTCTCGGCGCCACGCCTTCATCGCCTCGTTGCTCGGGATTCCCCACGTGGTGGTGACGGTGAACAAGATGGACCTGGTGGACTACTCCCAGCAGGTCTTCGACGAGATCGTCGCGGATTTCAGCGATTTCGCCGCGCGGCTCGAGATCAAGGACGTGACCTTCATCCCGATCAGTGCCCTGGTGGGTGACAACGTGGTCGAGCGCAGCGAGGCGATGGCCTGGTATCAGGGGCCGACGCTGCTGGGCTATCTCGAGACGGTACACGTGGCCTCCGACCGCAACCTGATCGATCTGCGTCTGCCGGTGCAGTACGTCTCCCGGCCGGATTCCGGTTTCCGGGGTTACATGGGTACCGTGGCCTCCGGCATCGTGCGGCCCGGTGACGAGATGATGGTGCTGCCCTCGGGACTGCGCACTCGGGTGCGGGAGGTGCTCGGTGTCGATGGTCCGATCGAGGAGGGTTTTCCGCCGCTGCCGGTGACCGTCACCCTGGAAGACGAGATCGACATCAGCCGCGGCGACATGCTGGTGCATCCGCGTAACGTGCCGCAGGTCGATCGCCGTTTCGAGGCCATGCTGGTCTGGATGAGCGAGGAAGCCCTGCGTCCGGGGGCTCAGTACCTGGTCAAGCACGCCACTCGGCTGACGCCCGCGGTGATCGAGGCGGTGCGCTACCGGATCGACGTCAACAGCCTGCATCGGGTGGAGACCGAGACCCTGGGGCTCAACGAGATCGGTCGAGTGATGATGGAGTTGGCGCGGCCGGTGGCCTTCGACCCCTATGCGCGTAATCGCGCGACCGGCTCGTTCATCGTGATAGACAAGGTCACCCACAACACGGTGGCAGCGGGAATGATTCTCGACCGAGAGGCCAGTGAGTTGCTGGTCGACGAGGCCCGCCGCACCACCGCGGCGCCGAGCGATCTGCTCACCGAGCAGGAAAGCCAGGTCAGTGCCGATGAGCGTCGGCAGCGCCTGGGGCACGCGCCGGCCACGGTGTGGTTGACCGGATTGACCGGCTCGGGCAAGACCACCATTGCCTACGCCCTCGAGCGCCGCCTCTTCGATCTGGGTTGCGCCTGCCAGGTGCTCGATGGCGAGAACGCCCGCCTGAGTTTCAGCATGGACCTGGGCTTTTCCGCCGACGACCGGGCCGAGAACAACCGCCGGGCGGCCGAGGTGGCACGGCTGTTCAACGAGGCCGGACTGATCTCGATCTGCGCGTTCCTCTCGCCCTATGAAGAGGAGCGGCGCCGGGCCCGGGAGATCGTCGGCGGCGAGCGCTTCCTCGAGGTCTATCTGGCTGCGCCGGTGGATGTCTGCCGGCAGCGAACACCCGAGGGCCTGTACGAAAAGGCCGAGCGAGGCGAGATTCGCAATTTCCCCGGCGTCAGCGCCCCCTACGAAGTCCCTGTCGCTCCCGACCTGGTGCTGGCCACCGACCAGCAAGATGTCGATGGCTGCGTCGAGGCCGTCATCGCCACCCTCCGCGAGCGCGGCATCCTGCCCTCCTGACTTCCCGCCATGGTGCCGCGTGGGCTCAGAAAGGGAAGACCAGCGGGGCGAGAGTTGTGACGATTCCGCAGACGATCAGGGTCAGAGGCAGGCCGACCCTGGTGTAATCGGTGAAGCGATAGCCGCCGGGGCCGTAGACCATCAGGTTGGTCTGGTAGGCGATGGGGGTGATGAACGAGCAGGCTGCCGCCGACATCAGGCAGATCACGAAGGGTAGTGGCGAAACATCAGCGCTCTGAGCGACGCTCATCGCCACCGGGAACATCAGCACTGCCGCCCCGTTGTTCGACACGAGCTGAGCGAGCAGGCTGGTGGCCAGGTAGACGGCGACCAGCAAACCATGGGGTCCGAAGCTGGCGAACAGGTCGATGATGCCCGTCGCCGCCGCCGCGGCAACGCCCGTGTGCTCCATGGTGCGGCCGATACCGATGGCGGCGGCGATGACGATCAGCACCTGCCACTGGATGTTCTTGCGCGCGACGGTCCATGGTACGCAGCGGCTGAGCACCATCAGCGCTGCGCAGCCGAGAGCCGCCACCATCCGGTCGAGGGAGGAAAAGGCCAGCAGTCCCACGAGCAGGCCGAGGATTCCCAGGGCCATCCAGGCACGCTCGTGGCGCGGCTCACGAGACTCCGGCACCTCGGAGACCATGTAGAAGTCGGCGCGGTTGCGGTAGGCGTCGGCGAAGCCGGCGTGGGTCTCGAGCAGCAGGGTGTCGCCGGGGTGGAGGCGGATGTCGCCGATCTTTCCCGGTACCCAGCGGCCTGCTCGGTGGACGCCGAGGATCACGGCGTTGTAGAGCGTGCGAAATCGAGATTCCCGCACGGTCTGTCCGATCAGCGGTGAGAGGGGGGAGACCACCGCCTCGGCCAGGGTGCCCTGCCGGCCCGCCTTCCGGATCGGCAGGGCCGTGGTGGCCGGCACCAGGCCGCGGATTCGCCGCAGATCCCGTACCGAGTCCACTGCGCCGATGAAGACCAGAATGTCCCCTGCCAGTACGCGCTCTTCGGGGCTGACCGCGGGCAGCAGATCCTCGCCGCGCTGAATCTGAGCCAGAAACAGTCCCGGCAGGTGACGCAGTCCCGCCTCGGCGATGGTGTGCCCGACGACGGGGCTCGACTCCTGTACCAGGACTTCCACCCGGTACTCCCGACCGCGCCCGACGCTTTCCTCGATCGGCGCACGCTCGGGAATCAGCCTGCGGGATGCGAGCAGCAGGTAGCCGATGCCGGCGATCGTGGAAGGCACGCCGACGACGGCCACGTACCAGAAGGCCGGTGCCGTCAGCGAGAATCGTGCGGCGACGCCGGGGTTGCCCTCGAGCCAGCTCTGGTAGAGCCCGGCGAGGGTGATGTTGGAACTCGTGCCGATCAACGTGCAGGTGCCACCGAGAATCGCGGAGAAGCTCAGCGGGATGAACAGGCGACTGGGGGCCATGCGCAGTCGCCGCGCCCAGCCGCTGACCAGCGGGATGTACATCGCCACCACCGCCGTGGTGTTGAGGAATGCCGAAATGATCGCCACCGGCACCATCAGTCGCACCTGGGCGGTGAGGTAGCTCCTGGGCTGGCCCAGCAGACGGCGAACGAGCAGTTCGGTGGCGCCGGTCTCGGTCAGCCCCGCGGCGACGATGTAGATCGCGGCGATCATGATCACCGCGCGTTCGGCGAATCCAGAAATCGCTTCTCGAGGTGGAGCGACTCCGGTGACCAGCAGGAAGATCAGCCCGCCCATCATCGCCAGGTCGGGGGAGACGCGGTTGCTCAGCAGGGCGACGACGACCAGTACGATCGCTGCGATGGTGATCCACGCTGCAAGACCCACGGCCCGTCAACCCCCTCACCGGAAACGGATTGCGAACGCCGCCCGACCGGGCCGCAACCGCGGCGCATCTTAGCCCGGAATACGCGAACCGTGAACAGGGGGACCGATGGTGAGCGGCAGAGACGGGCCGTCGAGATCCGCGGAAGTCTTCAAGGTCTTTCCGGACACCTTCCCGAGGACGATTCTACTCGGCGGCCTACAGCCCATCCACGGCGCCGGCGGAGGGGGGCATTGGCAGCGGCCGCAGGGCAAGAGTAGCCTCGCTGCCATCCGCAGGCGGGTGCGGGGGGGGCGACGAGGTCATGAGATGAGAAAAGCCGATGCTTCGAGCAGATCCCGCGCGCTTTTCGGAATGACGCTCGCGTTGCTGCTCGTCGTCCTGGCGCCCTCCGCGCGAGCCGCCGGATGCCTTGCCTGTCATGCGGGCATCGAAACGATCCGGGATCCCGACTCGGAGATGATGAAAGCGATCATCGACAAGGGGCTCGCGGCGGGGGATCCTGCGGGCTGCGTCGTCTGCCACGGGGGCGATCCGCAGGCGACGGAGGCCCGGCGGGCCCACCGGGGGCCGAACTTCTATCCGGATCCCGGCAGTCCCTGGATCAATCAGCAGACCTGCGGTCGATGTCACGAGGAGCAGGTTCGGGTGCAGTGGCAGGGTCTGATGATGACCGAGGCGGGCAAGATCCAGGGCATTGCCTGGAGTGCAGGGGCGCAGACCGGCTACGAGCACCGCTGGGGCAACTACGAGGTGGCCAGTCTTCCCGAACAGGAGCAACTCGGCAGCTCGACCTACAAGGCCTGGCGCCGCAAGCTTGCCCGGCGGGAGCCCCGGGCCTTCCCCGACAAGATGACACCGCCTCCGCCTGCGCCGCTGGACCCTCAGGACGTGGTTGCGGACCCCAGACGGGCAGCCTTCACCTATCTCCGCAGCGAGTGCCAGCGCTGTCACCTGGCGGTGCGCGGTCGGCAGACCCGTGGGGACTACCGGGGCATGGGATGCAGCGCCTGCCACATTCCCTATTCCAACGAGGGGTTCTACGAGGGTGAGGACCCGACGATTCCGCGCGACGAGCGGGGACACCTGCTGGTCCATCGCATCCAGTCCGGCCGCAAGGCAAAGGTCGAGGTGCACGGTCAGCTCTACAGTGGCATTCCGGTGGAGACCTGCACCACCTGCCACGACAGGGGCAAGCGGATCGGAGTCTCCTACCAGGGCCTGATGGAATCGGCCTATCACTCGCCTTGGGGCGATGCGGGCGACGATCAGCCGGGGTTGCACACCAAGCACTACATCGCGCTGACCGAGGACATCCACTATCGCAAGGGAATGCTCTGCCAGGACTGCCACACCAGCATCGACGTTCACGGCGATGGTGCCCTGGCCGGCGCCAACCTGGGGCAGGTGGAGATCGAGTGCTCCGACTGCCACGGGACGCCGGAGCATCTTCCCTGGGAGTTGCCCATCGGCTACGGTGACGAATTCGGCGTGCGTCTCGATCCCGCGCCGCGCGGCGTGGCGCTCGCGATTCCTCCGTGGCAGCAGAAGGGGACCCGCTATCCGGTGGAGGATGGCTACCTGCTTTCCGCGCGGGGCAATCCTCTCGGCAACGTGGTCAGGCGGGGGGAGATGGTGGTCGTCCACACTGCCGCGGGTGCGGACCTTCAGCTCGAACCCCTGGCCAAGAAGGCCCGCGAGGGAACGCTGTCGATCGCCGCCCGGGTCGCGATGGTCGCCATCGGCCGGCACATCGACCGGATGGAGTGCTACTCCTGTCACGCTGACTGGGTCCCCCAGTGCTACGGCTGCCACGTCAAGGTCGATTACTCGACGCCGTCCCGTGGAGCCGACTGGATCGCTCGGGGTGCGGCCCGCCAGCTTCCCGGAAGGGCGGCCGAGGCGCGGGAGGATCCACACTCCTTCCCGATTCCCGGCAAGGTCACCGAGCAGCGTTCCTACCTGCGCTGGGAGGAGCCGGCCCTCGGAGTCAATGGGGAGGGGCGCGTAACTCCCATCGCTCCCGGTTGCCAGGTCTCCTACACGGGGATCGGAGCCGACGGCGAGAGCGTGATTCGCAACAAGATCTTCCGCTCTCCCGGAGGAAGCGAGGGAGCCGGATCCGAGGGACAGATCACCAGTGACATGAGCCCGACGACACCCCATACCACCGGTGATCGCGCCCGCACTTGCGAGTCCTGTCACCTCTCGGAGAAGGCGGCGGGCTACGGCATCCTCGGCGGTCGGGTCCAGCGCCCCTGGGACGAGGACCTGGTGATCGATCTCGCCACCGCGGAGGGCAAGGTGCTGCCCTCGCAGACTCGGGTGCAGATTGCCGCCATCGAGGGGTTGACGCGGGATTGGTCGGCAGTGCTCGATTCCGAGGGGCATCAGACCCAGACCGTCGGGCATCACTTCAGTGGTTCCCGGCCGCTGGATTCGCAGCAGCGGGCGAGGCTCGATCGACGCGGAATCTGCCTGTCGTGCCACGAGGAGATTCCCGCGGGTTCGCTGGCGGTGGACGTGCTGCATCACGTCGCGTCGGTGACCGGTCAGCTCCCCGCCACGGCCGCCGAGCACGGAGTCTTGCTACGCAAGGTGCTGCTCACCGCCGGCTGGTTTCAGGTCGGGGTGTTCCCGCTCGCGCTGCTGGTTTGTGCCGCGTGGTGGTGGCGCCGCAGGCGCAGGACGCGCTCCGGCTGACGGCGATCCGGCTCAGCCCGCCGATCATCGTCGGCGAGTCGCGGTGAGGGAGTGGATTCTCGGCTCCACTCAAACTGGTAAGTAAGAGGCGGGCGCGCCAGGAACCACATCGCTCTCAACGAAATTGTCACGTATCAGCAGTCGGAGTGCTCGCTCTTCTGTCTCGGAAGGCTTCGGGCCGTTACCCGAGTTGAGGAGATTCCGTGATGGAGCACTTCGCTGGCAAGCAGATCAAGTGGCCTTACGCCACGCACCTCGTGGACAGGAAGCTCGCTGCCAGGCTGCTGCCCCCGATCCAGGAAACCCGGCCCGGTGGCCTGCTTCTCGCCCGGGTCGATACGATCGGCAGGCACACCGCCCTCGAAGGCCCGGGCGGACGCCGGGTGACCCTGTTCCCCGACGACATCTTCGTCGCGGTACTGGGCAACCGTTACGCCACCGCGCAGTTCGAAGGTCGTGCGGTCTGCGATGGGATCTCCGGTCACATCCTCGGCATGGGAGGCGTCTGCGGCCAGGTCGTCAGCTCCAATACCAAGATGAGCGAGCCGACTTCCGTACAGTGGCTCGGCAGACTGGCCGATCACAGCGGTCGGCCGCTCGAACTGCAGATGTTCCGCGTCGATGCCAGGAGCCTCGCCAACGGGTCGCGACAGAAGGTCAAGGTCATCGTCTCCGTCGGAGCCTCGATGAATGCGGGCAAGACGACGACCGCGGCACATCTGATCCGTTGGTATGCGCAGCAGGATCTCAAGGTCGGCGCCGCGAAGATCACCGGAACCGCCTGCCGGCGGGACTGCAACAAGTTCGAGGATGCGGGGGCCTGTCAAGTGCTGGATTTCACCCACGGTGGCCTACCTTCCACCGCAGGTTGCAGGCCGGAGGAGCTGATCGGTCTGGCCGATCGACTGCATCGGCTGCTGCTGTCCGAAGAGCCCGCGGTCGTGGTCTACGAGATCGCCGACGGCCTGACGCAGCGCGAGACGCGCATCCTGCTGGAGAACAATTGGTTCCGCAGCATGGTCGATGCCGTTGTCTTCTCGGCGCCGGACGCACTGGCCTGCGAGAGTGGAGCCCGTCTGCTGCGGGAATCCGGGCTGCCGATCGTCGCCACCTCCGGCCCGGTCTCCGCCAGCCCCCTCGGCATCAGCGAGGCCGAGAGCCTCACCGGGCTTCCCTGTCTTTCACTCGAGATGATCCTGCAGGGCCGCTTTGCCGATCTGCTTCGTGAGACAGAGGCCGCCTGAGGCGGAAGATGAGTATTTCGGCGTCGGACATCGAATTCGATTGCGACCAGAAGAAGGGACCCGTCGAGGAGTTCAAGGCGATCTACGCCTATGCCCGCCGCGAGCGACCTCTGATGATCGTCACCTTCGTGCTCAGTCTCCTCCTCGCTGTGATCGATGTGCCGATTCCGTTCTTCCTCAAACACGTGCTCAACGCCACGCTCAAGCGTGACACGGCATTGATCGCAAGCGGAGAACAACTCGATCCGAAGCGGATGCTGCTGTTCGTCTTCTTCTCGCTGATACTGCTCGCGCTGATCAAGGGTCTGCTAACCTACTCGCGTCGCGTCACCTCCGAGACGCTCGGTCAACGAGTGATCTACTCCCTGCGTCTCGATCTCTACCGGCATCTGCAGTCCCTTTCCATGACCTTCTTCCGCAGCGCCAGCACGGGACGGTTGATGCTGCGGCTGATGGGGGACGTGCAGGCCGTTCTGAAGATGGTGACACGCAGCTTCCTGCGCGCCGTGACGGACTCGATATCGATCATCGTCCTGGTGACGATTCTCTTGCTGCTGCACTGGAAGCTAGCGCTGCTGGTCTTCTCCGGTCTGCCGATCTACGCCCTGACGATTCTGCGCCTCAGCCCCCAGCTTCGCCGAACCGGCCGCCGGGCCCGACGCCAGCGGAGCGTCCTGTCAGGAACGCTGCAGGAAACGATCTCCGGCGCCGAGATCATCAAGATCTTCAATCAACAGGAAACGGAGGGTGAGCGGCTCGCCGGTCACACTTCCCGCCTCAAGCACCACCTGATCGAGCGGGCCCGCATCAGCGGCAAGCTGGCGGCCATCACGCATGCCACTGTGGCCTTCGGAGGCGCCCTGGTGCTCTGGCTGGGCGGCAGCGCGGTGCTGTCCGGAGAGATGACCAAGGGCGACCTGATGGCGTTTTACACGCTGGCAGCGATGCTCTTTCCTCCTCTGCGTCGGCTCGCGAGGACCAACGAGACCTACCAGGC
>JALTMS010000694.1:0-8775 GCA_027001345.1 Acidobacteriota bacterium
GGCGCGCTGGGGCGGGGACGAGTTCGCCATCGTGCTGCCCGAGACCGACGGCGCCGGTGCGCGAATCATGGCCGACCGGATCTGCGAGAGGATCCGAGAGAAGGTCTTTCTGCGGGAAATGGACCTCGAGGTGCGCCTGTCGGCGAGTATCGGCGTGGCGGCCTGGCCGCAGAACGGGCCGACAGCGGCGACGCTGCTGGCGGCGGCGGATGCGGCGATGTACCGGGTGAAGAACTCGGGCAAGGACGGGGTCCATGTGGCTCACGAAGGCGAGAAAACCGTGCTCGAACCCGCATGATGATGTTGTGCCGAAAGGTCGAGACCGCTAGCATTTGTTCGTCATGGGCCGTGACGTGCCGCGCTGTCCGGCCTCTGGCGGCCCGGGAACCGACGTGGTGGCGGCTCTCGAAGGCATCCGGGCGGTTCCACCCGACGCGGCAGGATCTGTCCACGACACGCGCTGTGGCCCGCTAGGGCTCTTTTCCCCGCCCTGGCGGGGCTCTCCGGGGAGGAACCGGGTTGGCTTTCTGGCCTCGCTCACTGCTTTCGTTGTTTTCCAACGATCTGGCGATCGATCTCGGCACGGCCAATACCATCGTGTTTGCCCGGGGCAAGGGGATCGTCGTCAACGAACCCTCCATCGTCGCGGTCAATCAGAAGACGGGCCGGGTCGAGGCCGTCGGACACGAGGCCAAGGAGATGCTCGGCAGGACGCCCGGGAACATCATGGCCATCCGGCCGATGAAGGACGGCGTGATCGCCGACTTCGAGCACACCGAGAGGATGCTCGAGTACTTCATCCGCCGGGCCCACAATCGCCGCCTCGGTGTCCGGCCCCGAATCGTCATCGGCGTGCCTTCCGAGATCACCCAGGTCGAAAAGCGGGCCGTGCGGGATTCGGCATACAAGGCCAAGGCCACGGAGGTCTATCTCGTCGAACAGGCGATGATGGCGGCCATCGGAGCGGGGCTGCCGATCACCGAGCCGACCGGCAACATGATCATCGACATCGGTGGCGGTACGACCGATATCGCGGTGATCTCGATGGCCGGGATCGTCTACAGTCGCTCGGTGCGTGTGGCCGGCAACGAGATGGACGAGGCGATCATTCAGTACATTCGCAAGAAGCACAATTTGCTGATCGGCGAGCGCACCGCCGAGGAAATCAAGATCAAGATCGGTTCGGCTTTCCCCCTCGACGAGGAGATGAGCATCGAGATTCGCGGGCGCGATCTGGTGGAGGGCATTCCCAAGACTCTCGAGATCACCGATGAGGAGATTCGTGAGGCGCTGGCCGACACGGCGTCGGTGATCGTCGATGCCACCCGGGTGGCCCTCGAACAGATTCCGCCGGAACTCTCAGCGGACATCGGTGATCGGGGTATCATCCTCGCGGGCGGCGGGGCGCTGCTGCGCAACCTGGACAAGAGGCTGAGGGAAGAGACCGGGCTGCCCGTCAGCCTGGCGGAAGAACCCCTGGCCTCGGTGGCCCTGGGCATCGGGCGGATGCTCACCGACTTCGATCTTCTTCGGAAAGTCTGCATCGATTGAGCGGCATGTATGACCCAGCGGCAGGTCACCCTCCTCTATCTCGCCACGGCACTGGTCCTGCTGGCGTTGATGGCGGCGCAGGTTCAGCGAGAGGATTCGGGGACGGCGCTGGGTAACTTCACCCGGGCGCTGACCGCGCCGGTGGTGGGGGCCGTTTCCTGGGTCGGAGCCTCGTTGTCGAGTGCCTGGCATGGCTACGTGGCCCTGCGTGGTGCGGAGGAGGAGAACCGGCGACTGCGGCGCGAGCTGAGCCTGCTGCAAGCCCGCCTGGCTCGCCGGGAAAGTCAGGCCCTCGAGAACCGCCGTCTCCAGATGCTGCTCGACCTGCGGCAGGTCGATCCCTTCGCAAGGGGAACGGTGGCCCGGGTGGTGTCCTTCGTCAGTGAAGGCCCCCTCTCTCGTGCCGTGCTGGTCGATCGGGGCCGGGCGCAGGGTGTCGGCCAGGACTGGATCGCCCTGCAGGGTGCCGCCGTCGTCGGTCGCATCGTCCATGCCGGCGCTTCCCTCTCCGAACTGATGCTGATCTCCGACCCCGACAGTGGGGTCGCCGCCCGGCACCAGGACGAGCGCTTCGCGGGGATCCTGCGGGGCGGCAACCGGGGGCCCGCGCGCTGGATGCCTCTCGAGTACGTGCCCAAGGACAAGCCCATCGCCGTTGGAGACGTGGTGGTCACTTCCGGTCTCGACGGCCTGTTTCCGCCGGGGCTGTTGCTCGGTTGGGTGCGCAGCATCGACGATGCCTCGCCACTGACCTGGAGCGTGGCGGTCGAGCCGGCCTTCGATGCCTCGCGTCTCGAGGAGGTCTTGCTGCTGCCGCCGGCTCGCGCCACCGGGCCCGAGTCCGACGCCGGCGAGTCTTCCCGGGCAGGTGAGCGATGAGACTCAAGGCGCTGTTGCTGCTTACCGGAGGCGGCGTGGTGCTGCGGGCCCTGCTCGGTCTGTGGCCGGGCCTGGCGCTGGTGAGTGATCCGATGCTGGTCCTGGCGGTGCTCGCCGCCCTGCCGGGAAGGATGGATCGAGCCCTCGGTGCGGCCGTGCTCGCCGGTATCTTGCAGGATGCCTGGCTCGGGCGGTGGTACGGTGAGTTTGCCTTCATCTACCTGGTGGTGGTGTTCTTCCTCTCCCTGTTCGCCGGATGGGTCGATCTGGTTCGGCCCCTGTCGACGATCCTTGCCCTGGCGGCGGCCACGGTCGCGAGCTGGGGGTTGCAGCTCGGCCTGTCGGCGGCCTTCGATCATCCGGTCGCTGACCTGCCCGGGGCGGGGGTCTGGCTGGGGGCGATGGCGGTCAACGTGGTGCTCGGCCTGCTGGCTCGACCGGTGGTCCGGCGTCTGAAGGGGTACGAGAGTTGAGGCTCGACTACCGTCATCTCAAGCCCTACCGCGACTATCAGTACTCGCGGATGCTCGGTCGCCGCCTGCTGGTCCTCAAGGTCCTGATCATCGCGGGCTTCGTACTCTACGGCGGCGTCTTCTGGTACCTGCAGGTGGTTCAGGGTGGGGAGTACCGGCGCAAGGCGGAAGACAACCGCCTGCGGCAGCAGATCCAGCGGCCGGTGCGCGGGCCGATTCGCGACAACCACGGTGCCCTGCTGGCCACCAACCGGCCCTCCTTCTCGGTTCGCCTCGATCGCCAGCGCTGCGAGGATCCCCTCGCGGTGATCGATGCACTCTCCGATCGTCTGGGGGTCGATCCCGGACCGATCCGCGAACTCTACGAGCGTCAGAAGGAGCGGCCTCGCTTCCTGCCCGTCCTGCTGATGCCCGACGTGGGGCTGGAGACCGCGGCGCGGATCGAGGCCCAGAGTCTCGAGTTGCCCGCGGTGGACGTGGTAGTGGAGGCCAAGCGCTACTATCCCCTGGGGGCGGCGGCGGCCCACGTGCTGGGCTACACCGGCGAGGCGACACGCGACGAGGTGCGTCGCGGGGCGCCGAATCTGCTGCCCGGTGATCGGGTGGGTCGGATCGGCGTGGAGCGCGCCTGGGACGACTTCCTCCGCGGACGCCACGGCCTGGTGCTCGAGGAAGTCAATGCCAGCGGTCGCCCGCTGATGGTGGTGGCGGCCAAGCGCCCGGTTCGTCATGGCCAGACTCTGACCACGACCCTCGATGCGGCGATGCAGGCCGATCTGGCCCGGGCCTTCGGTGATCATGCAGGCGCTGCGGTGTTCCTCGATCCTCGTAGCGGCGCGGTGCGAGCGCTGTATTCGGCTCCCTCGTACGATCCCAACCTCTTTGCCGGCCGGGTGTCTTCGGCGACCTGGAAGGCCCTGCGGGAGGATCCGAGCCGCCCGCTCCAGAATCGGGCGGTGGCGGGAGTCTATTCGCCGGGGTCGACCTTCAAGCTGATCGTCGCTGCTGCGGCCCTCGAGGAGGGTGTGCTCGAGCCGGGGGAGGAGATCTTCTGCGGTGGGCAGGCGCGTTTCTACGGGCAAGTGCGCCACTGCCATCGCCGCTGGGGCCACGGCAAGATCGGCTTGCAAGAGGCGATCGAGCGCTCGTGCAACATCTTCTTCTACACCCTCGGCCAGCGCCTGGGCATCGAGGCGATCGAGAAGTGGAGCCGCCGTTTCGGCCTCGGATCGGCCACCGGTCTCGATCTCGGCGGTGAGGTCAGCGGGCTGGTGCCCTCCAACGAATGGAAAATGCGCACTCGGGGCGAACCCTGGTTTCCGGGCGAGACGATCTCGGTGGCCATCGGCCAGGGCCCGCTGAACGTCACACCGATTCAACTCGCCGTGCAGGCTGCGGTGATCGCCAACGGCGGCCTGCGGGTCCGACCCTTCCTGCGCCAGCGAGAAGGTGCGGCGCCCGAGCCGATCGGCCTGTCGCCCGAGGTGATCCGGGAGTTGACCCGGGCGATGGTCGCGGTGGTGCAGGGTGAGGGAGGAACGGCCCACAAGGCGCGGATCCCCGGCGTGGTCCTGGCGGGCAAGACCGGTACGGCCCAGGTCGTGGCCCTCGATGCCGAAAACGATCCCGGTGATCACGCCCTGTTCATCGGTTTCGGACCGCTACCCGATCCCGAGCTGGCCTGGGCGGTGATCGTCGAGCACGGGGGCCACGGTGGTGAGCTGTCGGCCCCGATCGTGCGCGAGGTGGTGCGCGGCTATCTCGAACGCCAGGGGCGCCTGGCGCCGACCGCTCCCCGTCAGGTGGCCCGGAGGAGGGGCGATGACGGCCTTTGAGGAGCGCACCGACACCACGATGCTGCTCCAGCTCGTGCTGCTGGGCCTGATCTCCGTGATCGCCGTCGCTTCGGCGACTCACGGCGACGAAGCGACGCTGTGGACCTCTGCCGCGACTCGTCAGGTGATCTACCTGGTGGTGGGCGTGGTGGTCTTCATCCTGGTTCAACGGGTGGACTACCACGACTGGGCCGAGCTGTGGCCGGTGTTCTATGGGGCCGGCCTGCTGCTGCTCGCCGTGCTTCCCCTGGTGGCCCGCCCGATTTCGGGAGCGCGTTCGTGGCTCGAACTCGGGCCCCTGCGCCTGCAGCCCTCCGAGCCGATGAAGCCGGTCGTCGCCCTGGCGGCGGCGGCCTTCGCTTGCGGCAGCCGGGGCAAGCTCAGCCTCTCCCGGTTGCTGGCCCTCGGGGTCGTGGTGGGCCTGCCGATGGGCCTGATCGCCATCCAGCCCGACATGGGCACGGCTCTGACCTTCATCCCCCTGTTCCTGGGGGTTGCCTGGCTGGCCGGCATTCGCCCTCGGGTTCTGCTCAGTCTCGCCGTGATCGCGGCACTGGCCGCCCCGATCGCCTGGTTCGTGGTGCTCGAGCCGTACCAGAAAGAACGCATCCTGACCGTCTTCGACCCGGGTCGCGATCCCTCCGGCACGGGCTACCAGGTCATTCAGTCCCGTATCGCCGTGGGCTCGGGCGGCGTGGCCGGCAAGGGTCTGTTCCGCGGCAGCCAGTCGCGACTCAATTTCCTGCCCGCTCGCCAGACGGATTTCATCCTCGCGGTGCTGGCCGAGGAAGTGGGGTGGATCGGCGTGATCGCCGTGCTCTCCCTCTACCTGGCCTTGCTGCTACGCACCTTGCGCACGGCAGCCATCGCCCAGGACGCCCTCGGCACGTTCCTCTGCGTGGGGATCGCCAGCATCTGGGCCGGGCAGATTTTCATCAACGTGGGGATGGTGACCGGGATCTTGCCGACCATTGGTGTGCCGTTGCCGATCCTCTCGTTCGGCGGTTCGTCGCTGGTGGCCACGTTCCTGGCCTTCGGCCTGGTCGCCTCGGTGCGCCTCCGTCGCCTCGTCAACGCCTGAGAGGTCGTCCGAGAATATGGCTCTCCTCGACTCCGGATCCGGGACGGGGGATAGACGACTCGAGGCTCGATCCTGCCGGCCGCTGGCGGTGCGCTGCTGAGAATCTTCCTGCGCGGTGGCGTGCCTGCGTCAATCCCCTGCGATCGTCCCGGGCCACGTCACGGCGAGTAGCGCTGGCGGATGCGGGGCAGGAGGTAGGCCCGGAAGGCGGCTTCCAGATCGTGGTGGGGGGCGAAGCTCCAGTCCTCCCGAGCCGCACTGTCATCGACGGCCGCGGGCCACGAATCGACGATCGCCTGCCGCTTGAGATCCGGCTCGAAGCGGATCTCCGCGCCGGGGAAGTGGTGGGTGACGATATCTCGTACTTCTGCGGCTGACGGGTTGAACGCGGCGATGTTGTAGACGTTCTTGCGCAGGCGAGTGGGGTCGGCTTCCATCAGGGCGAAGATCGCATCGACGGCATCGGGCATGGTCATGAAGGGGATGCGGGCGTCTTCCCGGACGAAGCAGGCATAGGGCTGGCCCTGGGCGGCGGCGTGGATCATTTCCGGGACGAAATCGCTGGTGCCTCCGGAGGGCACGGTCTCGGCGCTGATCAGGCCCGGGAAACGGATGCCGCGAAAGTCGATGCGCCGGGTCTGAGGCTCGGCGTCGAGCTGCTTGTAGTGCCACTGGAAGTAGCGGCCGAGCTGCTCGCAGTAGAGCTTGTTGATCCCGTACATCGTGATCGGCCGGCCCCAGTCTTCCTCGCGCACCTGACCGGCAGCCGCCTTGGTGGCCAGGTCGGGAAGCCCGTAGGCGGCGATCGAACTGGGATAGAAGAAGCGGACCGTGTGGCCGTGGCTCAGGCCCTGGGCCTGAGCAAAGCGCAACAGGCGAATCGTCCCTTCCACGTTGACCTGGTGGGCGGTGATCGGCGTGAACTCGCTGCGCGTCGAGAGCAGGGCGGCGAGATGGAAGACCGTGTGCACCTCGTAGCGGGCGAGGATCCGGTCGAGCAACTCCTCGTCGAGGATCGAGCCGGTGAAATGCTGGGCGACGAGTTGCTCGAGTTCGGGGGGCAGTGCTTGCAGGTCGAGGGTCAGGATCTCGACCCCCTGCTCGGCGATGCGGCGGATCAGGGCGTGACCGATCTCACCCGCGGCTCCGGTGATCAGGACAACGGTTTGGCGCATGGTGCTCGACTCCGGTTGGGAGGGGCTGGTCTGAGAGAACGAAGGCTCGGCCATCCTTCCCCGGGTGTCAACCCACCACTCTCATGGGCCTTCGAAGCGACGGGGTGATGAAGAGGGTGGGACCGGGCCGTCGGCGGCGAGCGGAGCTATACTTGCCGGCCCACAGAGCCTTCCCCCCCGCCGCGCTGTCCGCGGAAACGCCACCGAGGAGTCTCCGGCCCATGCCTCATCACGCCGATCCCAAGGATTCTGCCCATCTGCCCGAAGACGCCGGAATCGAAACCCGGGCGATCCACGCCGGTCAGGCACCGGATCCGGTCTACGGTGCGGTCGCGCCACCGATCTACCAGACCTCGACCTTTGCCTTCGCCTCGCCCGAGCAGGGGGAGCGGCGCTTTGCCGGCAAGGAGGAGGGTTACATCTACACCCGGCTGGCCAACCCCACGACGAGGATGCTCGAGGATTGCGTGGCCTCTCTGGAGGGAGGCCATGCGGGCATCGCCGTGGCCAGCGGGATGGGAGCAGTGTCGACGATCTTTCTCGGTCTGCTCTCCCAGGGGGACCACGTGGTGATGACCGATACGGTCTACGGGCCGAGTCGGCTGCTGCTCGAACACGATCTATCTCGCTTCGGTATCGACGCCAGCTTCGTCGATACCAGTCGGACCGAAAACCTTCAGCAGGCGCTGCGCTCGGAAACGCGGCTGGTCTTCATCGAGACGCCCACCAACCCGACCCTCCGCCTGAGCGATCTGGCGGCCTGTGCCAGAATCTGCCACCAGGCCGGCGCCCTGATGGTGGTCGACAACACCTTCGCCTCGCCGGTGCTGCAGCGACCCCTCGAGCGAGGGGCCGACATCGTGATGCATTCCACCACCAAGTACATCAACGGCCATGGGGACGTGGTCGGCGGGATCATCATTGCGCGCACGGCCGAGCTGCATCAGCGGCTGCTCCGTGCGCGCATCTATTTCGGCGCATCGATGGATCCGCACCAGTCCTGGCTGGTGCTGCGCGGTCTGAAGACCCTCCCCCTGCGGGTGCGTGCCGCCCAGGACAATGCTCAGAGCCTGGCCCGCATGCTCGAAGACCATCCGGCGGTCCGCCGGGTGATCTACCCGGGCCTGGCGACCCACCCCCAGCGGGTGCTGGCCTCGCGCCAGATGGAGGGCCCGGGAAGCATGATCGCTTTCGAGCTGGCCGGTGGCTACGAGGCGGGCAAGGCCCTGATGACCCGGGTCCGCCTGGCGACCCTGGCGGTTTCTCTCGGCGGGGTGGAAACCCTGATCGAGCATCCGGCTTCGATGACCCACGCCGGGCTCTCGGCGGCCGAGCTGGAGGCCACCGGCATCAGCCCGGCTCTGGTGCGCCTTGCGGTGGGTTGCGAGTCGCTAGCCGATCTCGAGCAGGATCTGAGTCGGGCTCTCGACAGCCTCTGAACCCGACGACGATCACTCCTTCTCGAGCGGGCAGGTGCTCAGGCCCAGCACTGCGTACAGCGGGCAGGAGCCGATGGCTGCCGTCAGCAGCGGGACGAGGCCGATCACTCCGACGAAGCGGACCGGGCCTTCGAGCAGGAAGAAGAGCGAGCCCAGGCCGAGGCCGATGAGCACGCGAACGATCCGGTCGAGGGTGCCGACGTTGGTCTTCATCTACGTTCTCCTATTCCGGGCCTCCGGCCCGACAGATGCCTGGCCAGGATTATGCACGAGCGCTTTGGTCGGGCTCAGCGCACCGCCGGTACGAGCACGGCGGCACCCTCGACCGGATCGTTCGCGTGC
>JALTMS010000694.1:8785-9176 GCA_027001345.1 Acidobacteriota bacterium
CAGCCGGGCCAACGAGGCTCTCGAGAGCCCGCCGCTGCGCAGGCTCTCGAGAGCCTCGTTGGCCCGGCTGAGGGGGAAGACCGTGGTGCGGGTACGCACGCCCGCCTCGGGCGCCAGGGCGAGCAACTCTCGCCCATCGGCTCGAGTCAGGTTGGCCACCGAGCGCAGGATTCGTTCTTCCCAGAGCCGTGCATAGGGAAACGACGGGATGTCGCTCATGTGAATCCCTCCGCAGATCACCACGCCCCCCTTGCGCACCGCTTTGAGGGCTCGGGGCACCAGGCTCCCCACGGGCGCGAAGAGGATCGCCGCATCGAGGGGCTCGGGAGGAGCTTGATCCGAGTCTCCGGCCCAGTCGACACCAAGGCTCCGGGCGAAGTCCTGAGCCCGG
>JALTMS010000695.1 GCA_027001345.1 Acidobacteriota bacterium
CGCGCCCCCTCACCCGCAGATCGCCGGATCGACCTCCACGCCCACCGGGCAGTTATCCGAGCCCATCACCTCGGGCAGAATGAAGGCCCGCCGAACGAAGTTCATCGCGGCCGGTGAAGCCATCACGTAGTCGATTCTCCACCCCACGTTGCGCGCGCGAGCCCCCTGGCGCTGGCTCCACCAACTGTAGTGGCCGGGACCCTTTTCGAAGTGGCGGAAGGTGTCGACCCAGCCGGCGGCGATCCAGCGGTCGATCTCTTCGCGCTCCTCGGGCAGAAAGCCGCTGGTCTTCTCGTTCTGCTTGGGGCGGGCCAGGTCGATGGCCTTGTGGGCGGTGTTGAAGTCGCCGAGCACCAGCACCCGCAGGCCCCCGCGCCGCATCCGCGCCAGCCGCGCCTCCAGCGTGCGGTAGAACTCCAGCTTGTAGGGCACCCGGCTGTTGTCCCGCTCCTTGCCGTTGCCGTTGGGAAAGTAGACGTTGGCCACCAGCAGCCGGCCGAAGCGGGCGAGTTGCAGGCGACCCTCGTCGTCGAAGCGCGCCTGACCGAGGCTGGTCTCCACCCGGTCGGGGGGCCGCCGGGAGTAGAGCGCCACGCCACTGTAACCGGGCCGCGCGGCGGGACTGAAGGCCACGTGATAGCCAGGGGGCGCAAGAACTGCCTCGGAGAGCTGCTCGGGCCGGGCGCGCACCTCCTGCAAGCCGAGAATCTCGGGCTGCTCGGCATGCAGGAAGTCCAGAAAGCCCTTGCGCTCGCAGGCCCGCAGGCCGTTGACGTTCCACGAGAGGATCTTCATCGCCGCCTTCCTTTCCGGCCTCGCCGGTGGCCTCGGATTCTGGCAGCCCCCTGCGGGCCGTCAAATCCTCCCTCCGGGCGAAGCGCTGCGGATGCCTGCGAACGATCCCAGCGGCCCCTGCCACCGGTTCAAGTTTTATTCATTTGCGACTCTGGACACCTGAGGTACTGTTCAGCCGTCGGAAGCGAAACGCTCATTGGGGGGCGTTCTTCGCTCACCTCTGCAAAAGCAGCTCGAGACACACCAGGAAGCAGCGGGAGCCCATCACATCATGAACAACTTGCCTCTTCTCAGGCGACTGGCGCTGATCGCCAGCATCCTGATCGTGACCCTCGTCGCCGCCGGCCTGAGCGCCGGCGCCCGAACGCTGATCGAACGGGGAGATCGCGCCGGCGTGAGCCTGCCGGCCTCGAATCTCGTCCCGGCTCACACCACTCTCGCCTCCAGGTAGCGCCCCGCAAGGCCCCGGCGTTCCTACTCTCCGGCCCGAACCGCACTCTTCAGGAAATCGACGATCGAAGTGACCGCGTCGGGATGGGTCTCGAGCAGCTTGGTGCCGTGCCCGCCCTCCTCGTAGACCGTCAGCAGAGCCCGTTTGCCCAGCATCTCCTTGATCTTGCGCGCGCTGCCGATCGACCCTCGGTCGCGAGCCGAGACGAGGATCCGCGCCCGCCCCTCGTAGTCCCTGACCTCCTGGGTGATATCGACGCCGAAATAGTCGATGCCGGGTGAGAGCAGCACCACACCGCAAACCCCGTCCAGCCGCGAGGTGGCCAGCCAGGCGATCGTGCCACCGTAGGAAGCCCCGACCAGCGCCACGCAGGAGGGCGCCAGCCCGTCTTCTTCCCGCAACTGGGCCACGGCCGCCTCCACGTCCCCGGCACCTTGGCGAGTCATCTCCGCGGTGCGGCTGCGCGGCATGAGCTTGGCCTTGACCTTCTCACCGTTCTGCATCTTGGACCCGCCGTGCCCTCGCTGGTCGATGGCCAGCACGTTGAAGCCGGCATTCAGCAGCTCCGGCACCAGCATGTGCCACGACTTGCGATCCGAACGGAACATGTGCAGGAGCACAACCAGGGGTGCGTCGTTCGCCTCACCCCGGTAGAGATCGCCGACAATCTCGAAGCCATCAGTGGTGGTCAGACGAAAGCCCTCGGCTCGCGCCTCCTCCTCGCCCAGCACGGGAAGCAGAGCCATCGCCAGCACCGCCAGCAGAACCACCAACCTCGCCGCTGCCTTCATGGTCGATCTCCTCTCGCCCCATCATGCGACCCTCGTCCTCCTCGCGCCAAGGGCCGCAGCCATCGAAGATGGCCCGGCCGCTGAAGCCGGCGTATATCCCCACCAGGTTCATCGGCCCTTCCACCGAAACGGTGCGGCGTCCCGGGGAGCCGGGGGAGGAGGCGTGGAGACAGGACGGTCAGCCCTCGTCGGACTTGCCCTGCTGCTCGGCGTACTGCCGGGCGGCGTCGCGGCCCAGCAGTGGATCGCCATCGG
>JALTMS010000696.1 GCA_027001345.1 Acidobacteriota bacterium
GCTTCCGAGGGGTGCCGTGCGGGTCAGGCGGGCGAAGTGGACGCCGCGCAAGCCTCCTATTTCGAGTGAGATCTCTTCGATTTCGGCGGGCCTTCCCCGCAGCACGATGCACTCCAGACAGTTGTGATGATCGAGGTGGATGTGAGTCGCGCAGTGGACGTGGGCTCCGTGGGCGTGCTGGATGTCCACCAGCTTGTCGGCCAGATCCCGCTGGTGGTGGTCGTAACCGATGGTCAGCACGCCGCAGACCTCCTCCTCGCCCCGGGACCAGGTGTCGTCGATCATCCGCTCGCGGATCAGGTCGCGCACCAGCTCCGAGCGCGAGGCGTAACCCCGGTGGACCACCCGGCGGTCGAGTTCGGCGAGCAGCGAAGCCGGCAAGGAGACGGAAAAACGGATCGTCTGTTCCCCCGTACCGGGGATCGGGCGGTCGTCCATCGATCTAGCTCCAGTCGTGGATGTGAAAATGGCGGTGGATACGGCGTCCGTGGCGGTGGCGATGGCTGTGGGCCAGGTTGGCGCGGACCAGCAGCTCGGTGTCGGCCAGCAGCTCCTCGGTGGCGCCGTCCCACAGCAA
Organism: Acidobacteriota bacterium; assembly: GCA_027001345.1. Taxonomy (GTDB): domain Bacteria; phylum Acidobacteriota; class Polarisedimenticolia; order J045; family J045; genus JALTMS01. The sequence continues at coordinate 578 of JALTMS010000696.1, forward strand.
GCGATGGTCCTCGCCGAGCACCACCGCGCGGCTGCCGAGTTCCGGGGCGAGGCTCAGGGAATGGGTGGAGATCACCGTGGTCAGGCCGAGGTCGTCGAGGAAGTCCACCAGCCAGCCCGTCGAGCGGGGATCGAGGCTGGCCGTCGGTTCGTCGAGCAGCAGCAGCCTGGGCTCGACGGCGAGAATCGCCGCCAGGCAGACCTTCTGCTGCTCTCCGGCGGACAGCTCCCACGGCGAGCGCTCGAGCCAGGAGGCGGCGCCGACGGTTCGGGCCCACTGCTCGACGACCTGGCGAACCCGTTCCTCGTCCAGCCCACGCTGGCGGGGGGCAAAGGCGATCTCGTCGAAGACCGTGGGGTGGAAGAGCATCGCCTCCGGGTTCTGAAAGGCGAGCACCACTTCGCTGCGGAAGCGCCGGGCCAGGGCGGTGCGGCGGAGGGCGCGGCGGGTGATCTGCTGACCATCGTAGAAATAACGGCCGGTGGTGGGGAAGATCAGTCCGTCGAGCAGGCGCAGAAGGGTGGTCTTGCCGCTGCCGTTGGCTCCCAGCAGCACTACTCGCTCACCGGGGGCGACGTGCAGCTCGATCCCTTCGATGGCCACCCGGTCTTCCGCAGCGCAGGCGGTGACGGCTTCAAGGCGGATCATCGAAGAAGCCTCGTGAGCGCATCGCGTCGGTGGTCTGCTCGGCTCGGGCCAGGGAGCGTTCGAGGACAGTGGCGGCCCGGGCGGCCGCATGGCGCCAGAGCAGTGTCAGCCCGGCGGGACGCAGCAGCCGCGAGGTCAGTGCAGTCTGCATCTCCCGATGCAGCCGGCGCAGCACCAGCCACTGGGACCAGGCGGCGGTGAGCAGGAAAGTCAGGGTGGGCGAGAAGGCCACGGCCCGCAGGGGATCGATGTGTTGCAGCAGCGCTCCGGTCAGCAGGGCGATGAGCAGCACCCGCGTGGCGAGCAGGGTCAGCACCGGCCAGGGGTCGCCTCCCGTCAGCCGCTGGGCGATCCACCAGCTCCCGCCCACCGCCAGCAGAACCGGCCCCACGGTGAGCAGAGCCCGGCCGAGGATTCGCGGTGCCCGCCGGCCGGCAGCCAGCACTGCCAGCACCGCCCCGCCGGCCAGCACCCGCGGGTCGTCGATCAGCGTCGCTCCGATCACCGCCAGGGCCCACAGGGCGAGGATCGTCCGCGGCTTCACTGGCGGCTCCCGAGCGCCCGGCCGCCGAAAGCTCGCCAGGCCAGCACGGTCAGCGTCCCTTCGGCCGCTCCCACCACCAGGTGCGGCAGCAGCAGGGCAGGCAAGGTGACCGACAGGCCGAAGGGAAAGAACAGGGGGGTCCCGTCGGGGCGGTGGGCCAGGGTCGGCTGGAGCCCCAGGGCCACCGCCACCACGGTGGCTGCGGCGAGGGTGCCGCCGGCGCCGGCGAGAAACAGGGCCGTGCGCGGCAGATGACCCCGCAGCAGGCGGTGGACGCCCGCGGCCGTCGAGCCTCCCACCAGTCCCAGGGCCAGCGCACCCAGGGGCAGGGCGGTGATGCCTCCCTGGCCGAGGAGCAGCGCCTGGATCAGGAAGACCAGGGAGAGCGAGGCAAAGGTCGCCGCGGGGCCGAAAACCGTGGCCAGCAGGCCCACGCCGCTGGCATGCACGCTCGTCCCGCCGGGCAGCGGCGGTGCCGGCGTGGATCGTGGCCCTCCGCCGCCTGCGACGCGAAGT
>JALTMS010000697.1 GCA_027001345.1 Acidobacteriota bacterium
GGAACTCCCCCCTCTGCAAACGTTGTCGCACTCGGCGTCGACCGAGCATGGGCGGCCGTCATCCGCACCACCCACACAGTGACGGGAACCACAGTCGGTATCGCTGGTACAGGTTGTCGATGGATCGTTCGAGCAGTTGCGATCGCAGTCAAGGTCCACCCTGCACGCTGAACCGTCATCCGAGCAGCTTCCCGCATCGCAGTCCAGATCGCCGGTGCAGGTCGAGGAACTCGCTCCCGAACATCGATCCGGGCAGTCGCCAGGCGTCAGGCAGGGAACTCCGTCGAGCGTGCAGAACTTCTCACCTTCACCGGCGGCTGTGTAGTGAAACTGGACCGATCTGCCCCAGGTGTCCGTTACCCGCGAGACATAGGCCTGGTTGCAGTTGCAGCCGAAGTCGTACTCGACGCTGATCCGGTTGTCGATCGTATCCACGATGGTCGCGACATACAGGTACGCGTCATCGGGGTCCATCCGGTAAGTGGAACTCTGGGGAAAATGGTACTCGATCCCGGAGGGAGATGTCGCAATACGACACGTGCCTGCCGCCCCCACACACGCACCGTCTCGGAGGCTCCAGCCTCCCGGCGAGATCCAGTCGGCGTTGGGCACCTCCAGGTAGTCGTTGTTGTAGAAGGACTGAAACTCTCCACCAGGTAGCTCGAGCCGGAAGGCGGGGACGGGATCCGTCGGGTCGGGATTGTCCCACAGACGCCCCATGTGGATCTGCCACCCGACGCCGACCGGTGTCACCTCCCGCTTTACCGTCAAGCAGTCGGCATCCCAGCGGTTGATCTTCGAGGAGTACCAGCGCACGATCTCGAGGTCGAATCCATTCGGACCTGGTAGGACGATATCTTTTTCCACGATGTTCAGCGCGCCGTTGAAAGTGTCGATCCTCTCGCTCGGCATCGCGTACGCGCCTGCGTGTTTCGGATCGAATGACGGACGCGAGTACTCGCTGTCAGCACGTAGCGGTCCCGCGATGAGTACCGGGAGCAGGAACAGGGCGGCAACTTGCAGCCTGCCTGGCAAGAGGCAAATGCCGAAAGAGCGAATCGACAACAGCATCTGGAGCCCTCCTCCTGCTTGTTCTTTCTTTGTCGGGTGATGTCGCATCGCATGCGCAACAACGCGCATAGACGTCTCCCCCGGGCCGATCATGGGCGCACCACACTCTGCGATCCGACGAGCAAGATCAACGACGCCCTCGGTGGACAATTGCCGGCGTATCCGGGCTGTCCGCGACCCGCCAGATGCGGAGCCTGTGCGCGGCAAATGGAATCTGAAGAGAGAGAGCAGAGCGGTGGACGACGACACGACGACTCAAGCTTTTTCGCGTGCACGCGTCCGGTGACAACTGCAAGGAATCCCCGTCATCGTTCCTCCTGCCGTGGCAACGTGCTGTTCTTGTAGTCGGTGCCGCAATGCGCCGTCAACGCATGAGACGACATTTGCCTGTCAGACGTGCAAGATGAATTTGCTATTCTTGAATTCCAAATCCCAAGACTCGCCCTTGACGACGATCCGTACAAGAGCGACGAGGTTCGTTCAGCGGCCTTCACCAGCCGAAGCCTGGCACCCTGCAGAAGCTGCCAGGTGCGGGTCGTTCCGTCTTCAGATCGCCCACCCGATCTCCAGCCCGAGCGCGGCAAACGAAATCTGACCCACCCGGCAGCCGCTCCACCGAAGCGAGGGGTATCTCGGCCGTCGGCCGCGTACCAGGTGCCGCTGGCCGATTGCCGGCGGCATGGTAGACCTTGCTTTTCAGTATTACACGAGCTAGTGTATTTGTGGCGTCGATCGCCGACGAGGAGGCCTCCATGAACGAGCGACAGGTCACCGCTCTCGACCGCTGCCCCCCTCTGCCGCCGATCGGCGATCGGCCGATCATCAGCCCGCCGGAGGCGACTCGACTCGAGGCCATCTTCAAGGTGCTCGCCAACGCGACCCGCCTGCGCATGCTCCATGCCCTGGTGCGCGAGCCGGATCTCTCGGTCAGCGCCCTGGCCGAGGCGATCGCGATGAAGCCCCAGGCCGTCTCGAACCAGCTCCGGCGCCTGGTCGATCGAGGCATCGTCGCGCCCCGCCGGGACGGCAACCACATCCGCTACCGGGTGGTGGATGCCTGCACGGTGGGCCTGCTCGATCAAGGCCTCTGCCTGGCCACCTGCGTCGATACCACCTGCGAACACTGCGGGTCCTCCGCCGGCCCCGATGTGGTGACAGGCGCCGAGGAACGCCCCTGATGTCGACCTTGGTCTACATGAAGCTTCTCGAACT
>JALTMS010000698.1 GCA_027001345.1 Acidobacteriota bacterium
GACCTATTCGCTGGCGCATGCCCAGCGAATAGGTCGACAGGGGGCGATAGCGCTCCTCTCCGAGGCCGACGAGGTGCAGCGCCTGGTGGGTTCGTTCGAGGGCCGCGCGCCGCGGCAGCCCGCTGACCTCTCCCAGCAGGCGCAGCATGTGGACCGCACTGAATTCGGCGATGTAGGCGTCGTTCTCGGGCATGTAGCCGATGGCTGCGAGCACCGCGTCGCGCTGCTCCCGGGGGTCGAGACCGAGGATGCGAACCCGTCCCGCCCGGGGGCGGCAGAAGCCGAGAATGGTGTTGATCAGCGTCGTCTTGCCCGCCCCGTTGGGACCGAGCAAACCGATCGCCCTGCCGGACAGGCTGGCATCGAGGCCACGGAGTACGGAGCGGGTGCCGTAGGCCACCTCCAGCCCTTCGAGACTCAGGGTGGGAGGAGTCATGGGCTGGCTCCCAGCGACTGAAGGTCCAGTGCGCGAATGATCGCCAGCAGGCTGAAGGCATCGATGGAACCGATCTCCGCGGCGTGTCCGAGGGTGATGCTCCGGGGTTCGGCGTAGGCGAAGAAGAGCGACGGAGGAGTCTGGGCATCGAGCTGCCGCAAACGCCGGCGCTGCTGCTTGTCGAGCTGTCCGCTGCGCGTGCCGATGGCCGAGAGCAGGGGGCCGAGCTGGCTTGCCAGCCGCTCGTAGACGATCAGCGAGAAGTCCACCTGACCTCCCGGGGGCAGAGCCCGCTGGAAGCGCGGGGCCGTGGTCAGGCGCAGGCCGGAGCGATGCTCGCGCAGGGTCCGGGAGAGGTCGCCTGGACGGCCTGCGGCGATCAGGTAGCCCCCGCTGAAAGTGTAGTAGACCCGGTGACCCCAGTGGGGAATCTCGACCCATCGGAGCTCGTCCGGGCCGAGTTCCAGCCTGCCGCTGGCCACTGGCGGCTGCCCGCTTGCCGCCAGCCCATCGTTGAGGGTGAGCAGGGCTCGATCGAGGGCCTGCTCGAACGCGACGGGGTCGGTCACCTCGAGCACGAGCTTCCAGGCGGGGAGCGGGAGCAGCGGACCGTCGATGGCGAAGGTCATGTCCCGGCCGATGGACGCGGCGAGCCTGCCGAGCAGAGCTTCCGACGGGGTGCCCGCCGGGTCGATGCCCAGCAGGCCCTCGGGCCAGGCTTCGAGCAACTCGCGGGGGTATTCGAAGACCATGGCTGCGGCGAATGTGGCTTCGGGAGAGACGAAATCGAGCGAGCCCATCGGGCCGGGCTCGGCGAGCAGGGCGGCGATGCCGCGGCGCCGGTTGGCGAAGGTGATCTGGGCCTGGTGAGTGATCAGCCCCCCGCTGCTCTTGCGCTCGGTGACCACGTATTGCAGGTCGTCGAGGCCGAGAACTTCGAACAGGCGCTCCCTGGTCGTGTCCGCCTCCCGTCCGGCGAGGGCGCGCCCGAGCAGGTGTTGCATATCCGCCGCGACGATCCAGCCAGCGCCCTTTTCGTAGGCTTCGAGCAGGCGCCGGTGGAAGCCGCTACCCGCGAAGCTGGTGCCGCCGCCACCAGAGGCGAGGGCGGCGATGCGGCGGATCTCTGCCCGATCGTTGGAGATCACCAGCAGGTCGTCGGCGATCGATGCATGGAACAGGGCGATGGACGCTCCGGCGGACGGATCATCGACCAGCGAGAGCAGGGGCCTTGGCTGTGGGTGAGCAACGGTCAGCTCGGTGGTCTTCTCGCGCAGGTAGGCAGCCAGCCGGCGGGGATGTTCGGCTCCCGCGAGGAGAGTGATTCTCGCCGGGGTGTCGCCGCCGGGTTCGCTGGCGGCGCTCAGCACGATCTCCTCGCCCAGCTCGGGGCCGATGGTCCGCATCTCGTCGATCAGGCGGTCGAGTACCGGTTCGAGGCCCGGATCGACGATGTGCTCGCGCCACCATCGGGCGAGTGTCGGACTGAGATCCACCCGGGAGCGGATGATTTCCGATGCCTGGACCAGGCTGTCGGAGATGTTGGGCAGGGCGGCGACGACTACCGTGGCCGGGTCGAGCAGGTCGAGCAGGCGGCTACTGCGGCGCAGGGGCGGGCGCGGGACGCGGCGGTCGAGTTCCCGGACCAGTCCCCTGACTTCCTCGAGCAAGGAGAGGTGCTCGTCGACCCGCGTACTCCAGGCGATCTGCTCGGCCAACGGCTGGGGAGAGAGCCGTGGCGAGGACGAGAACTGCTCGCCGGGTTTGAGTCTTCGGGCGTTGCCACCGAACTCGGCTTCGACCTCGCCTTCGAAAACCGAGACCCGCGAGCCCCGGGCGCCGGA
>JALTMS010000699.1 GCA_027001345.1 Acidobacteriota bacterium
CGTCCCGATCGTCCTCCCAGGCAACGTAGATCCGCCGTGGCGCCCAAGGTGGCCGTTGCCGAGGGCACGCCCCGGCGGATCTACGTTGCCTGGGAGGACGATCGGGACGGCAGCGCCGATCTCTACTTCTCGGTCAGCAGCGACGATGGTACGAGCTGGTCGGCTTCCCGGCGGATCGACGAGGGCGTCGATCCGGGGACGGTGGCCGTGGAAGGCTGGGATCTCGATGCCGATGGCACCGAGGTGACCATGGCCTGGGTGGACAATCGCAACGGTCCCGTCGATCCCAAGGCCCGCGACATCTTCGTCGCTCGTTCCACCGACGGTGGCCTGTCCTGGCCCACCTTCGAACGGATCGATCTGGGAACGGCACCGGGGCAGGCCGACTCACTCGACGTGGACCTCGCCACAGGTCCCGATGCCTACATCGTGATCTACCGCGACGACCGAAACGATCCCGGCAACAGCACCGACATCTTCACCGGTGGCGCCGGCATGGACTTCGATGCGATGGACGCCGACGGTGATGGGCAGGTCGGCTCGAGGGACAACTGTCCGAACTATCCCAACGCCGATCAGCGGGATCGGGATTTCGACTCCCGCGGTGATGTCTGCGACCCGTTCCCGGTCGATCCGGACAACGATTCGGATGCCGACGGTGTGCCCTCCGACGTGGACAATTGTCCGGATGACTCCAACATCCTCCAGGAAGACGACGACGGCGACGGCTTCGGCAACATCTGCGACCTGTGCCTGACCAACGTCGATGCCTCCAACCGGGACCTCGACGGCGACGGTACCGGCGACAACTGCGACAACGACGTGGATGGGGACGGCGTGGACAACGCCACCGACGACGACGACGACAACGACGGCGTGCCGGACGCCAGCGACAACTGCCCGCACGTACCCAACCCGGCACAGCTCGACGAGAACGATCCCGGCGGCTTCCCGGACGGCGTGGGGGATGCCTGCGACCTGGACGACGGCGCGGTGCAGCGTCTGCTGCTCAACAAGCGGCCGGTCAAGCCGGACCAGGCCAAGTGGGAGAAGGAGACGGGGGCCGAGAGCTACAACGTCTACTTCGGCTTCGTCAGCCGCCTGGCGGCCGGTGATCCCGGCTATTGCTACCGTCCTCTGGTGCCCTTGACGCGGGCGGTGATCAACGACGAGCCGGAAGCCGGCGAGAGCTTCTGGTACCTGGTGACGAGCATCACCGGCGGGTCCGAGGGGACGCCGGGCAAGGCCAGCGACGGCACCGAGCGAGGCTTGCCCTCGGTCTGTGACGAGGATGCGGCCCGAGACTGGGACGCCGATGGCGCGCTGAATCACGAGGACAACTGCCCGATGACCGCCAATGCCGACCAGGCCGACGTCGATCACGACGGCGTGGGCGATGTCTGCGATCCGTTCCCGGGCGATCGCTACGACGATGCCCAGGACGGCGACGGCATCGGCGGTGACGTGGACAACTGTCCGCTGATCGCCAACCCGAGCCAGGCCGATGCCGACGGTGACGGCGTGGGCGATGCCTGCGACGACTGCCCGACGGCCTACGATCCGCTCCAGCTCGACGCCGACGGTGATGGCGCCGGCGATGCCTGCGATGCGGACATGGACGGTGACGGCATTCCCAACGCTTCCGACGACGATCGGGACGGCGACGGGATCCTCAACGACGTGGACAACTGCGCCGACCAGGCCAATGCCGACCAGGCCGACGTCAACGACGGTGACGGCGTGGGCGATGCCTGCGATCTGGACGATGGCGAGATCGGTGGCGTGCGCATCATCGTCAAGGATTTCCTCGAGTGGACCAAGGAGAGTGGTGCGAGTGGCTACGCGGTCTACGCCGACTCGGTCACCAGCCTGACCAGCGGCGGAATCTACGGCCAGTGCCTGTCTCCCAGTTCTCCTGCGGCATTCCTCGAGATTCCGAATCTGCCACCGACCGGCGACGCGCGTTACTTCCTGGTTACCGGTACCTTCTCCGGTGGCGAGGGTACGGCGGGCCGCGACTCGGCGGGGAACGAGCGCCAGGTGCCGGCGGGCTGCCAGTAGCCTCGGTGCGCCCTCTTGCCGGCGCGGGCGAGAGGGGTGATCCTAGTCGCCCACCAGGTGCAAGTGGAGGTGTGGTCGATGACGGATGAGGCTCGATCCGGTTCGCCGCTGATCGTGATCTGTCCCTGCTGCCAGGGACGGCTGACCGTCGATCCGGACAGTGGGGTGGTGCTCGACGCCGAAGATGCCAGCAGCGCGCCGCGGGATATCGACGATG
>JALTMS010000700.1 GCA_027001345.1 Acidobacteriota bacterium
CCGATCCAGGGAGAGAATGCGAGCCTCGTTGCGCCCCCCGGCCTCGATGGTCTGACGGCGAAGCCTGCGATGGGCCTTGACCACCTCCTGGAACGAAGCCTTCGGCTCGAGGCCCAGAGCCCGGTAGGCCTGCGGGCGCGCCTCGGTCCGCCGCTTTTTCTTGCGCGCCCGAGGTTTCGCCTCGGTGTCGGATGCGGGTGCCTGATCGACGGCGGCTTCTTTCGCGGCCCGATCTCTGTCCGTCATCTTCACCACCTCATCTGGATGAAGTCTTCACCCTCGATCACCAGGTCACTATCGAAACCCACCCACAACCCGGTGACCTCGTCCGCATCGGGGATGCCGTCGCGGCCGTAGGAGTAGAGCCGGAAGTTCATGTCGATCCCCTGGCCGCTGTTGCCGTTGCCCTCGTCGCCGCCACCATCATCGTCATCGTCGTCGCCATCGCGCTGACCATCGTCGTCGTCGTCATCGTCATCATCATCATCGTCGTCGTCGTCATCGTCATCGTCGTCGTCCCCGCCCGAATCTCCTGCCACCATCAATGATTCGTAGTAGATCGGGTTGCCCCACGCATCTGTGGTGGGAACGCTGCCGAGGTAGGGAGCGAGCAACGAGGCCATCGAGGCCACGGTTCGGTAACCACTGGGAATGTAACCGTGATCGGCACCGAAACTGGTCACGGCGTTGGAGAGGGTGCGGATCGCTCCGACGGTCCGCGTCAGCCGTGCATTGTCCACCGCGAAGAGAGTGGCCTGGGCCGCAATCCCCATCAGCAAGCCGATCAGCACGACGGTCACCAGCACCTCGAGGACGGTAAAGCCCCGCTGGTTGCGGTGACGGCCTCGGTCTGGGCACTTTCCGGCCATCAGCATCACCTCGGGAGGGCTGCCGGACCGCAACCCTCCGGTTCGAATCTGGCACTACGCTTTCAGTTTCGAAGATCGGCAGTATCGACCAGGCGTCAAGTCCAGCCCGGTCTGGCGGTCGAAGACGGACGAGAGAAGGCAAGAGCGAAAGAGATCCCAGAAAGCTATTGGTAACCTGGGCCCTGTTGGTAACCTGGGCCCTGATCGAGGAGCAGACTCCTCAATGCCAGAAGATTCGAGATGCTGTGCTGCACGTAGTCGATGCGGATCGAGTAGTCGGTCAGGCTGCGGTGGAAACCGCCGAGGCAGCGGGACGGATCGTCGAGGAAGATCACCGACTCCGGACGAAACTGGGCCTGGAGCTGGAACGAGGCGGCGCGGCGCAGAGCGTCGATCAGCGGGCGAGCCCGACGCGGGTCTCCGAACCGCCGTTCCATACGGATCGCCGCCGCGAGGGCCTCGGCCCGGGTGGCGGTGGGTGTCGTTCTCGGCGGCCGGTAGTAGCCACCGTTCCAGTCCGGTGGACTCGAAGCCGTGATCTCCGCGGCCAGGATCGAGCGACCTACGCGACGGGCGTGCTCGAGATAGAGTTCGCTCGGCGCGAAGCGTTCGATCCGCTCGAGAGCGTAGAGCAGCCAGTGATCGTGGAGCGGTTCACCATCGGCCCGGCGGGCATCCCGGCGGAGGATCAGATGCTCGGCGGCCCGGATCGCCAGCTCCAGCCAGCGCCGCTCGCCGGTCTGCTCGTACAACATCACCAGCGCCAGGGCCGCCTGTCCGGGGTAGTACTCGGAGATGAAGTCCTCCGGCTGTTCCCTGTCCAGGGGTTGCTTGTGAACGCGAAAGGAGCCATCCGGATTCTCGACCGCCTCGATCCAGCGGGCCAGTCGCCGCGCCCGATCAAGGAAGAGAGGTTCGCCGGTGGCCAGCGCACGCTTGCAAATCACCACGACCGCCAGCGCGTTGCCGCCGAGCTTGACCGCGCCTCGCTCCACCACGCAGGAGGTGCCGGTGCCGGATTGCGGGCAGGACTCGATCTGCCCGAGGAGATAGGCCAGGGCCCGATCGGCAGCCTCGAGCACCTCGGGATTGCGGCTGACCTCCCACATTTCGATCAGGGCATAGACCGTCCCGGCGTGGCGCAGAATGTTGTAACGCCGCGGTACGCTGTCGGTCTTCGGCCGGTACTCGTAGGTGAAGCGTCCGTCGGCGTCGAGTTCCCCGAGCAGGTAGCGCGCGCCGGCACGGGCGGCGTGGAGCAGGATTTCGGGCCGGGGCTCGGGAAGCAGTCGATGGCCACGATAGAGAGAGATCACCCCACTGCTGTCGATGAATCGCGAGCGCGTGGCGAAGAGGAAACCTCCGGCGGAGCCCGACTCCAGGCAACTCGAGGCCTCGCTTCTGGAGCG
>JALTMS010000701.1 GCA_027001345.1 Acidobacteriota bacterium
CCTGGCGAACGAAGGCCTCGACCTGCTCGACCAGTGCCCGGCGGCTGCGGACGGTGGCCTCGGCGGAGTCCCGCGCGGCGAGGGCTTGCTGCCAGGCGGTGGCGGCGGCGAGTACCTGCCAGCGCACCGCCCGCTGCACGGCCGCCTGCTCGAGTTCCGCGGCTCGGCGCTCGTGGCGCGCGGCGCGCAAGGTGGCAGCGCTGCGACCGGCATCCCACAGCAACTGGTCGGCGACCAGCATGATGCTCTCCGATCGACGATCAGCGATCGGCACGCCCATCGAGGGCACTTCGAGAGGGCCGACGCTCAGGGCAGGCAGGACGAAGCCGAGGGTCGAGGCGTAGCTCCACGCTCCCGCCTCGAGACCGGCTTGCAGTCGGCGCGGCGCCCCGGCGAGCGTTTCCCCCGCCCGGGCTCGCTCGAGCCGAGCCCGGGCCGCAGCGATGGCCGGGCCCTCGAGGGCCTCGGCGATCATTTCCTCGATGGGGAGGATCGGGCCGGGAGGTTCCGGCTCCGCTGCCAGCACGGGCGCCGAGGTGCAGGTGATCAGGACCAGGGTGCGAAAAAGGAGGGAAGAAGCGTTCATGTCAACGTTCCTCCAGACCGCGGAAGATGATTTCGAATAGCAGATTCATTGCCGAGGCCGAGGCATCCTCGGCATCGAAGACCAGGGGGAGTTCGAGGGCCCGGGCCATCGCCTGCAGGGCCTCGGCGGCCTTGCACCGGGGCCTCAGGCTCCGGAAGACGCCGGTCTGTTCGCCTCGGCGCAGCAGGGTTTCGAAGAGCTGTCGTTCGGCCCGGTCGAAGGCGCGCTGGCTGGACTGCACCAGCGCGGCGATCTCTTCGCCCACCTCTCGAGGCATGGCCAGGGTCCGTCGCACTTCTCCCAGGGCTTCGAGCTTGGCCTCCACCGCGCGGCGCAGGGCAATGCGGGGATCGGTCTCGGCTTCGGCCGCGCGGGTCATCGCCTCGAGCAGCCGCTGCTCCTCGGCGGTCACCACCGCGTCGAAGAGTTCCTCCTTGCCCCCGGGGACGTAGTAGTAGAGAGCGCCCTTGACCACGCCCAGGTCTCTGGCGATGCCCGTCAGGCTGGTGCGCCGGTAGCCGTAACGACCGAAATGGCGCCGGGCGACGAGGAGGATCCGTTCTCTCGACAGTTTCTGTTTTGACTGTTTGACCATGATGGTCAAAGCTTAAAATTCCTCTCCGGAAGCGTCAAGGAGGGATCCTGTAAAAGCGAAGAAAACGGTCGAGCCATCTCTCCGGTCGACGGCAGTTGGTGGATGCGGAGCAGCCGTAACCGGTCGAAAACCGGTGCATCCGCGAAAGACCCGAGTGATCGAATTCGAACGATTCGCGATACGAGACCGGTGAGAGCGAGGGCCAAGAAAGCCGAGGATCTTCGACTTCCTTGGCTTCACGCACGTCTGTCGGTAGACCTGGAAAAGCAAGTTCGTGCTGACACGCTACACTCAACGCTCCCGAATGCGCTCGACCTTGCAGGCGATCAAACAAGAACTGCGGTATCGCTTGCATGACCCGATCGGTGAGACGGGGACTTGGCTCCGAAGAGTCGTCCAGGGTCACCTGAACCACTTCGCGGTGTCGAGGAACTCCGAGAAGATCTCGATTGCTGATTGCTTCCTGCTACAACCGAAGATCCTGCACCCCTTTCCCGTCGCTCGATTCATGGCGTCAACCCGAGGTAGGAGCCCAGTGCGCTGGTAGCGCTCGCTGGGATCTGTGCGGGGGGTGCCGGGTAACCGGCATCCCTACCGCGACCATTCGCCCCCGTACTCCAGCGGGAACTCCAGTTGCCTGGGCATCCGATGCCCTTTCCCTGTGAGGCTCGCGGCCGTCTCGCTCTCCCTTCCGTTCGGCCCTTCGTCCAGTTCCACCCTGACCCCGGACTACCATCGCCTCTGCTGACTCCTCGCTCCGTGGGGGGATGTCCCACGTGGCCCTTTCGGGCCCAAGGCCAGGCCTCCCTGGACAAGAACACTGACCGTCCCCACGCCGCCGTCGGATTTACGCCGGTTCCCCTTGGTCACGGGAGCTTCGTGGTCTTTGGCCCACTCGCCCCGGTCCCCAGCGCCTCCTATCCGATTCCTGTCCGTTGGCCCGTGGCTTCGTTCCACGCTTCCTTCAGATGCTCGGTCACCCTCGCGCCTTGCGCTTCCCTTCCCTCGTCGTGACCTACTCGGGAGAGGACGTTCACCTCCAAGCCAGGGCCCATGCCGGGCCTTCTTTTTTTGGCGCTCCCGGAAAT
>JALTMS010000702.1 GCA_027001345.1 Acidobacteriota bacterium
CGGCACCTGGACCGGGCCTCCTCCGGGCGGCAGCGTGGCCCTGGTGGTGGTGGCCGACGATGCCGGCGGCACCGTCGAGGGCTCCCATGGCAGCGCCAGCGACGGCAGTGAACGCAGCTCTCAGTCCACGATCTGCCGGACCACGAAGGACACCACAGGAACCTGTACTCCCTGAGCCGCACTCAGGGCCATGGCAGAAATCGTGGCTCAGCGCCGGGAGGCAAACTCCTTCTCGAGCGCCTTGAGTTTCTTGGCGGACAATCCTCCGAGGGCATCGATCGCACGGCGCAGTCGCATGCGCACCATGTCCGAGCCGAGGATCTCCATCGACTGGTAGAGCGGGGTGGCGGCGCTGCGGCCGGTGAGGGCGACGTAGAACGGCCGGGTCAGATCGCGGAGCTTGAGACCCGCCTGCTCGGCCAGCTCGGCGAACAGGGCTTCGAGCGTCTCGCTGCGGAAGTCCCGCAGGGCCTCGAGCTTCCACACCGCGATCTGGAACAGTCGTGCGAGATCCTCGTCACTCCGGCCCTTGAGTTCGAGCGCCTGCGGGTCGAGAGGAACCTCGTCGGCGAAAAAGAACGCAGTCAGGTAACCCCAGTCCGACAGCGTCATCAGCCGAGGCTGGGCCAGGGGAAGGATTTTCTCCAGTGTCTCGGGGTTGATCGCCCACTTTTCGAGTTCCCGCCGCAGGCCCGCCGCGTCGTAGTCTTCTCGTATGTAGCGCCCGTTGAGCCACTTGAGCTTCTGCACGTCGAAGACCGGGCCGCCGAGATTGATATCTTCGAGCCGAAAGGCGGCGATCATCTCCTCGAGAGTGAATTTCTCCTCCTCGCCAGGCATCGACCAGCCCAGCAGCCCGAGGAAGTTGAGCAGGGCCTGGGGCAGGAAGCCGGCACGACGGTAGTAGAGGATCGAGGTGGGGTTCTTGCGCTTGGAGAGCTTGGAGCGGTTCTTGTCGTTGTTCCGCAGCAGCGGCAGGTGACAGAACACCGGCGGCTTCCAGCCAAAGAAACGGTAGAGTTCGAGGTGCTTGGGCACCGAGTTGATCCACTCCTCACCACGGATCACGTGGGTGATGCCCATCAGGTGATCATCGACCACGTTGGCCAGGTGGTAGGTGGGAAAGCCGTCCGATTTGAGGATGATCTGATCGTCGATCGAGGCCCAGTCCTTGCGGACTTCACCGTGCAACAGGTCATCGATCACGCACTCGCCGTCGAGCGGGGTCTTCATTCGCACCGTGAAGGGTTCGCCCGCCTCGGCCCGGCGCCGGGACTCCTCCTCCGGTCGCTGGCGACCCTCGAGATCCTTGAACGCGGGCAGGCCCTTGTCTCGCTGCTCGGCCCGCATCCGCTCCAGCTCCTCGCGGCTGAGAAAACAGCGGTAGGCGTTGCCCTGGTCCAGCAGGATCTGCACATGTTCGCGATAGATCGCCGCACGCTCGCTCTGGCGGTAGGGTCCGTGGGGTCCGCCGATGTCGGGCCCTTCGTCCCACTTCAGGCCCAGCCACCCGAGGGCCTCGAGGATCGCCGCCTCGGACTGTGGGGTCGAGCGTGCGCGGTCGGTGTCCTCGATGCGCAGGATGAACTTGCCGCCACGACTGCGGGCGAAGGCATAGTTGAACAGGGCCTGATAGGCCGTTCCCACGTGGGGATCTCCGGTGGGCGAGGGCGCCACCCGCACCCGGACCTCGGAATCCGTCATTGTCCACCTCTGATCCCGGCTTCCGGTCCTGAGCACAACAGCCGGGGGCGACAGATTAGTCCGGCCGTCGGTCGGTGTCGAACCATCTGCCTGCCTTGTCCCGCCTTGCCCAGGTGGGGCACAATGGCGCGCCGCATGTTGCCGGAAAGGACGAAGAAGCCATGCCCACAACGGACTCCGGGGCTCCCCGGGAGGAGTCTCTCGATTTCATCAGGGAGATCATCGCCGCCGATCAGCGCAGCGGAAAGCACGGGGGGCGGGTGGTCACGCGCTTTCCACCCGAGCCCAACGGCTACCTTCACATCGGCCACGCCAAGTCGATCTGCCTCAACTTCGGCGTGGCAGCGGAATGGAACGGCACCTGCAACCTGCGCTTCGATGACACCAACCCCTGCAAGGAAGAGCAGGAGTACGTCGATGCGATCAAGCAGGACGTACGCTGGCTGGGTTTCGACTGGGGCGAGCGCGAGTTCTTCGCTTCGGACTACTTCGACCGGCTCTACGACTATGCCGTGCAGCTCATTCGCCGGGGCAAGGCCTATGTCGATAGCTTGACGAGCGAGC
>JALTMS010000703.1 GCA_027001345.1 Acidobacteriota bacterium
CGTGCCGACCCGACGCGGTCGGCACGAGGAAGGTCTCGAGTTCCGCCAGATCCTCCCGATCGGCCTTGCGGAAGCGAATGCGTACGGGCACTTCTCGACCTTCGTCCTGGAAGCGGGGCAGGCTCCGGCCGCGCAGGGCGGTGCCCACCACTGCGGCGATCACCCGCGGCTCGGCGCCGTAGCGGCGGGCGCGGTCGCGATCGACGACCAGGCCCAGCTCTTCACGGGAGGCTTCGAAAGCCTTACGCGCGCCGAGCACGCCGGGAATCCGCAGCAACTCGGTGGTCAGGGTGCCGGCGACTTCCTCGAGCTGGTCCGGCTCTTCGCCGGTCAGAGTGACGGTGAAGGTGTCGTCACCGCGCCGCTCGGCGACCTGGCTTTCCCTCCCCGAGTGGACGACGAAGCCCGGCCGGACGGGCACTGCCGCGATGAAGGCTTCGGTCACTTCGGCGGCGGTCAGGTCGTTGGTGCGCGGGCGCTTGAACCAGGCCTGAATTTCTCCCTGCCGGCGACGATGGAAATGAAAATAGCCGTCGAGGTCCCACTGTTCGCGGTGCTTGTCGAGAATCTGATCGCAGCGGCGGAACCACTGCTCGGCCTCCTCGATGGTGGTGTCGGCGGGCATCTCGACGTTGATCGTCAGGCCGGAGCGCTCCCCTTCCTGCACGTCGGTGAAGCGTACCGCCCGCGGATCGTCCGGTCCGAGCGCCGCACCGAAAGGGAAGGCCACCGTCAGAGCGAAGAGGGCGCCGAGGGCCAGCACGACTTCGAGGCGCCCGCCCAGGGCCCGGGCCAGCAAGGCATCGTAGACCGCGGCGACGCGCCCGAGGCTCTGCTGGTAGAGCCAGCGGCCGGCCCGGCGCAGGGTCCGCCCGATGCCCGCCACGGTCCCGGAGGGCCGATCGTCGGCGCCTTCGGGAAGGGTGAGATAGACGCAGAGCGGAACGAAGACCAGCGCCACGAGCAGCGAGCCGGCGAGGGAGACGCAGATCGGCAGGGCCAGACGGACGAGGAAGAAGCGGCCGTCGCCCTCGACGAGCGCCGCGGGGAGGAAGGCGATGATGGTGGTCATGGTGGACATGGTGATCGCCAGCGCGATTTCGCCGGTGCCTCGAATCGAGGCCTCCCGTCGCGACAGGCCCTCCTGGTGCAGGCGATGGATGTTCTCCGCCACCACCACCGCGTTGTCCACCAGCAGGCCGACGCAGATCATCAAGCCGAGCAGGGAGAGAATGTTCAGCGTTTCTCCGGCGAAGAACATCACGGTCAGCGCCATCACCAGGCTCAACGGAATCGACAGCGCGATGATCAGCGTCAGCCGCAGGCGCCGCAGGAAGAACAGCAGCACCAGGGCCGCCAGGCAGCCGCCCACCATGCCGCTGCCCAGCATGGTGTCGAGGGATTCGTCGATCACTCTCCCCTGGTCGAAGAGGGTGACGATGTCGAGCCCCGCCAGACGCGGATCTCGCCTGATCTGCTCGACCGTCGCGGCCAGGCGTGCAGACACTTCCCGGGCGTTGGCGTCGCCCTCCTTGAGGATCACCACTGCCACCGCCGGCTTGCCCATCGCCCGCACGCGGTAGTCCTTTTCCGGTTCCTCGTAGGAGATGGTGGCGACCTCGCCGAGACGTACCCCGGCAGCGATCTGCCGCGCGCGCAAGTCTTCGAGGCTCTCGTAGCGGGCCACGGAGCGCAGCAGCAGACGGCGTCCGCCGTCGAAGACCTTGCCGCCGGGAAGGGTGAAGTTGTCGCCGGAGAGTTGCTGGCCGAGCTGGAAGAGGTCGAGGCCGGCGGTCTCGACCAGTCGTCGGTCCAGCTCGATGAGAATCTCCTTTTCTTCCAGGCCGTCGGTGTTCACCGCGGCGACGCCCTCGACCCGCTCGAGGCGCCGCACCAGTCCCCGGGTCAGTAGCTCGTAGGGCTCGCCGACCTCGGGATCCACGGCAACCCCCAGCACCAGCACGGGAACCGAGGCAGCGTCCTCCTTGTGGATCCGGATCTGGTCGATTTCCGCGGGCATTCGCCGCCGAGCCCGCTCGATGCGGTCGCGGACCTCGCGGTAGGCCACGTCCATGTCGGTTCCCTGCTTGAACTGCATCCACAGCCGGGCGCCGCTGAGTCCGGCATAGGAGGAGACGCGGCCGATACCCCGCACCGTGGCGATCTCCTCCTCGAGGGGCAGCACGAGCTTGTCCAGCACTTCCCGGGGCGGTGCGTCGGGCCAGGACACCGAAATCGACAGGAAGGGCGGCTCGAAGCCCCGGGAAG
>JALTMS010000704.1:0-212 GCA_027001345.1 Acidobacteriota bacterium
ATGCGGAGACGGTCGAGAAGACCAAGCAGCAGATTCGCGGCCTGGTCAACGAAATTGCCACGCTCTCCAAGAGTGATCTTTCGCCGGAGCAGTTTTACGAGGCCTTTCTGCAACGCATCGTAACGGCACTGGCCGCGGCCGGCGGTGCCGTATGGATCGTGGGCGAAGACCGGCGGCTCGAGTTGATGTATCAGATCAACTTGAGTGAAACG
>JALTMS010000704.1:222-2260 GCA_027001345.1 Acidobacteriota bacterium
GTGGATCAAGTCGCACAAGCTCCGTCAGTTCAGCACACGCCACTCCCTCTGGGCCCAAGCCGATGAATTCGCTCGGCTCGTCCACGAATCGCTCGATTTGCGGGACACGTGCTTCACGGCGGTGAACGAAGCGAGGCGATTGATCGGCTGCGACCGTGTGGCGGTGGCGATCAAGCGGGGACCGAGTTGCAAGGTGGAGGCCATCAGCGGCCAGGATACGATGGAGAACCGGGCGAATATCGTCGCCGCGTTGAACAAGCTGGCGACGCGCGTCGTGGCGACGGGAGAACCGCTCTGGTTCGAAGGGGAAACCGAGGACTTGCCGCCTCAAGTCGAACATGCACTCGAGGAGTATGTCGAAGAGTCCTATGCCAAGTCGATCGTGGTCATCCCCCTTCGCAAACCTGACCGTCCTCATGAACTGGCTCGCGAGGCCAAGCACGGCGAGCTCGAACGCGAGCATCAAGGCGAGCGCGAAGTCTTCGGGGCGCTCCTGGTCGAGCAGATCGAAACGGAGCTTCCCCGGGAAGTCATCCAACCGCGCATCGACCTCGTCTATGAGCACACGACGCGGGCACTCGCCAATGCGCTGGACCACAACGAAATCTTCTTGATGCCTCTGTGGCGGGCGATTGGAAAGTCTCGGATTCTCGTCGAGGCGCGCAATCTTCCCAAGACCGTGATCGCCACCGTTGTCCTTCTCGCGATTCTGATCGGCCTCTTTGTCGTGCGGACCGATTTCAATATCAAGGCTCGAGGGTCGCTGCAGCCGATCCGGAGACGGGACGTCTTTTTCGGAGTCGACGGTACGGTCAATAAGATCCTCGTGAAGGATGGCGACAAAGTTCAGGCCGGTCAGGTGCTGATCGAGCTGATGAATCCGGAACTCGAGCGGCGATGGCATCAAATCAGCGGCGAATTGGATGAGACCAATGAGCGGCTCGACGCCGTCTACGAACAGCTCCAGCAGGGAAGACGACATGGGTGGGAGAATCCTGCCGAAGAGGCACAAGTGTCGGGACAGTTGCAGCAGTTGCAAGTCCGCAAGAAATCGTTGGTGCAGCAATTGAGTTGGTTGAAGGAGGAACGGGATCGATTGTCGATTCGCAGTCCGATCGACGGCATCGTCATGCTCCCGTGGGATGCGGAGCAGATGCTGCTCCACCGGCCGGTCAGCGCCACGCAAAAGGCGATGACGATCGCAGATCCGAGCGGGGGTTGGGAGTTGGAGTTGCGAGTGGTGGAACGACGGATCGGTCACGTCTTGGAAGCTCAGAGATCGAGCAAAGAGCCGCTGCCGGTTTCCTATGTTCTGGCCACCGACCCGGCGACCAAACGGCACGGCATGGTTCGCAAGATCCACGAAATTGCCCAAGTGAGTGGAGAAGAAGGTCCCACAGTCAAGGTGCTTGTGGGGCTGCGCCAGCCGTTGCCGGAGGATCCTCGAGCCGGCGCCACGGTCATCGCGCGCATCAACTGCGGGAGGACAACCGTGTTTTATGCGTGGTTCCACGAGGCAGTCGAGTGGGTCCAGAAACACGTCTTGTTCTGACTGAGGCGACGGGCTTCCAAGGGCGGGACCGAAGGGAAGATCAATCATCATCTGTTTTTCAATGCGAGGCGACCCGATGCGTAGGAATCCATTTCAGCGAAATCGTAGGGAACTCCCCGTAGAGCTGGCACGACGCGGCATCTTCGGCACGTTGGTCATGTTTGGCCTGGTCGCGGCCACGGCTTTCGCACAAGGTCCCTCCGGGCGGAACACGAGCCGGGACATGGCCGATTCGACTCACATGCATGTCCTCATCGTTCCCATCGATGAAATCGACTTGCCGGCTCAAGAAGCCGGAGTGATCGTCCAGCTCGAGGCGCGCATGGGGACCGAGGTGAAGAAAGGCCAGGTGATCGGACGCGTCAATGACAAGGATGCTCAAGCACGCCTGAAGGCAGCGCGAGCGGAACTGGAAATGGCTCGCGTCCAAGCCGAGACCGATGCTCCCGTTCAGGAAGCTCTCGCCATGGTGGAGATCGCCGAGGC
>JALTMS010000705.1 GCA_027001345.1 Acidobacteriota bacterium
GCCGAAAACTCGCCGCTCGCGAAGGCCGCCAGGGCAACGAAGGGCTTGAATGCGGAGCCCGGCGGGCGGCGGGCGGACAGAGCCCGGTGGAACCCTCCGCGCTGGCCCCGGCGCCCTCCGACCAGGGCGACGATCGCTCCCGTCGCCGGCCGCAGGACCACCACCGCGCCCTCTAGGGGCGCGAGGGAGGGGCGTGCCCGCTCCAGGTCCGCGAGGGTCGCCGTCAGGGCCCGGCGAGCGGCGGCCTGCACGTCGACCTCCACCGTCGTCTCGATCACCGCCGGCTGCCTCGAAGGCACCGGCTCCCAGCCCCGGCGGGCCACTTCCACCGCCACCGCATCGAGCAGGTCGCCGGCAGGGTCGAGGGCCTCGGCCGGGGGGGCCAGGGTCAGCGGCCGCTCGGAGGCGGCCGCCTGCTCGGCACGATCGATCAGGTCGAGGCTCGCCATGCGCCCGAGGACCCAGTTGCGTCGCAGCAGGGCGCGCTCGGGGTGACGGCGGGGATCGTAGCGACCGGGAGAGGCGATCAGGCCGGCGAGCAGGGCCATCTCGTCCAGGTCCAGATCACCGACCTGTTTGCCGAAGTAGAAGCGCGCGGCAGCGGGCATCCCGAGCACCGACACCGGCCCCCGCTGACCGAGGTACACCTCGTTGAGGTAGATCTCCAGCAGACGCTCCTTGCTCACGCTGCGCTCGACCCACAGGGCGAGCAGCGCCTCTTTCATTTTGCGTGTCAAGCTGTGGGCCGACCCCACCACCCGGTTCTTGATCACCTGCTGGGTGATCGTGCTGCCCCCCTGGGCCCCCCGCCGTCGGACGAGATCGACCCATGCCGCGCGAATGATGCCCCGGGGATCGACCCCTGCATGATCGAGAAAGCGCGCATCTTCGGCTGCCAGTACGGCATCGACCAACCGGGGAGGAAAGGCATCGAGGGCCACCTGAGTGCGGGCCTGGGACAGGGGACCGCGGAAAGCTCCCAACTCCACCGGCTCGCAGATCAGCACGCTCCGATTTCGGCCCGTCCCGTCGCGGATCTCCACCAGCCGCTCACCGAGCCAGCGCAGGCGGGCGAAGACCGCGGGATGGCGCGTGTGTGCCCCGGCCCAGGCCCGACGATAGAGCGCCAGCCACCCCTCGGCGGTGGCGTACTCGCCCGGCTGCCGGGGTGTGCCGGCCACCTGGCGATAGCCGACAGCGCGCAGCTCTCGCAGCAGCCGCTCCCGTGGTATCACCTCGCCCCGGCGCAGAATCCGGGGCGCTGCGAGCACCCGGACGGGGGCGCCGGGAAGATCCCTCGACAGCCCCTCGACAGCCCGCTGCCCGGCGGCGGCCAGGGCGAGCGCGGCCCACAGCAGCATCGCCCCGGCCAGAGCCCCGCCCGCCAGGACGTAGCCTCGCCGACGCGGGAGAGCCGACCGTCTCGCCTTTCTCTTCCTGCTCTTGTTGGTGGTTCGCTTTTTCCTGCCGCTCAACTCAGAGGGTCACCTTCTGGACCTTGGAGCCCGGAACGATTTCGGCACGCCCGTCGGCAAAACGCACCTGAGCCTTGTTGCCCTTGTCGTAGTCGCGCGCCCAGACCTCGATGCTCACGCGCTTGCCCTCCACGCGACCTGGCCGGGTACCCGCCTGATCGACGCCACGCCACAGACGCACGAAAGGATTGCGCTCGAGTTCGTGGCCGACGGTGGAAGTCTCGCCATGCCCGGGGTAGATCACCGTCTCGCCGGGCAAGGACAGGATACGCTCGAGGATGCTCGATCGCAGGTCATCGAAAGAGGTGTTGCCGGGCGCCACCGTGCTGCCCACCGAACCCTTGAACAGAGTGTCGGCCGTCCACACACCGACACCGGGCACGTGCAGACCGATCTGGCCGGCGGTGTGCCCGGGAATGTGGATCACCTCGGCATGCCACCTGGAGAACTCGAAGCGGTGACCGGCCTCGATGATGCCGGTGGCCGACGTGATGTGAGCCTTCTCGAGACGATGAACGAGCACCTCGGCCCCCAGGTTGCGGGCCAGAAACTCGTTGCCAGCCACGTGATCGTAGTGTCGGTGGGTGCAGACGATGGCCACGATCTTCACACCGTGCCGCCGCACCATCTCGAGCACCTTGGCCACGTCCGCACCGGTGTCCAGGAGCAGGCCTCGGCCCTCCTCCCGCCCGGCGATCAGCCAGGTGTTGACGAGCCATCCTGGGTGCTGCACCCGGTCGATGATCACGATCCCGTCCTCTCCCTGCCTGCACCTCCCGCACC
>JALTMS010000706.1:0-329 GCA_027001345.1 Acidobacteriota bacterium
TGCTGGATGAACCGTTGAGCGGCCTCGATCCGCGAGCTCGCATCGAGATGCGCAATCTGCTGCGACGGCTCGGTCAGATGGGCAAGACGATCATTGTCTCCAGCCACATCCTTCCGGAACTTGCGGACATCTGCAATAAGATCGGGATCATCGATCGAGGCGTGATGACGGTCAACGCCGAGGTGGCCGACGTCTTGCGGCAAGTCCGGTCGCGTACGATGTTGCGCATCGAGGTATTCGGCGAGCACATCGAGGCGGCTCGGTTGTTGGAAGGGCACGAACTGGTCGAGCAGGTCGACGAGCGGAATGGGGCGCTGATGGTGACGTTG
>JALTMS010000706.1:339-2254 GCA_027001345.1 Acidobacteriota bacterium
ATGAAGTCAATCTCGAGGCGGCCTTCATGGCGCTGACGAAGGGTCTGGGCGAGAAGATCTGATGACCCTTCTGGTAGGCTTCGCCAGTGCAGCTTATTCGTCGGTTGCCCGCTGGGCTACTTCGAGGCGGACGTCATCGAGTCGCATTTCGCCGGTAGCGCCGAACATCCCGACGCTGACGATGGCTTCGCGGACACTGACCGGAATGGTGAGCGTGCGAGTCAGCTTTTGCCACGCGTTGTCGCCGACGAGGACTTTCAAGGTCTCGCGTCCCACTTCCTTCCGATCGGCGTCGTAAAAAATGATGCCGACGACCGCTCCATCCCGAGGTCCCTGAGAGGGGCGCACTTTCTTGGTCGCCACATAGGCGGAGAAGATGACGCGGGTAATCTTGCGGCCATCAATGGCGAGGCCCTGGAACAGGTGAGCGGCTCGGCCGGGCTGGCGGTTCGTGAAGCGGACAACGTATTCCCCGTCGGGAGCCCGCTTATCGCGGACATGCTGGGTTTGACGCTGGTAATACCAGCCAGGAATGAAACCGTTTTTTTCCTTTTTCTTCTCGAACGATCCGTTGAGAATGCGTGGATGTTCGGGGTCGGGACGGACTTGCCTCCCCGATTCGGCTTGTCCGGTCATCGGCACGAAGAGTGTGGGGCGCAGCGGCTGTGCTTCCAGACGTCCTTGGACTTTGCGGAAGAGGTACAACGTCTGCTGGTAGCGTTCGCCGACGGGAATCACCATCAAGCCTCCGTCGGCCAGTTGATCCACCAGCGGTTGAGGAACCTTCTCGGGCGAACACGTGACGATGATCTTGTCGAACGGCGCGTGTTCCGGCCAGCCTTGAAAACCGTCACCGATCTTGGCGTGGACGTTGGCATAGCCGAGTCGCTCGAGTGTTTCCGCGGCGCGACGCCCCAGCTCTTCAACGATTTCGATCGTATAGACTTCCTTCACCAGAGGCGACAAGACGGCGGCCTGGTAGCCGCTTCCGGTGCCCACTTCCAAAACTCGGTCGGTCGGCTGCGGGGCGAGCGATTCGGTCATGTAGGCGACGATGAAAGGCGAGGAGATCGTCTGGCCGGATCCGATGGGCACTCCCATATCGTAGTACGCCAGTCGCCGGTTCTCCGGCGGGATGAACTCGTGTCGAGGTGTCTCCCGCATGGCGCGAATCACGCGTTGGTTCTTGACTCCCGACTGAACGACAGCCGTGTCGACCATGCGATTACGCGCCGCCGCGTACCGATCCGGCTGCGCCGCCACAAGTCGGCTGAGGGGCAGGGAGATGGCGATCGAGGCCAGAAGGATGCGGTAGAGATTCATAACCTGTGTCCGGTTGGCGATAGGCGCGAGGCGTACCGAACCTATTATACGATGCGGCGGCGAGCGGGTGGTTGCAAAGCAAGGGGCAAAGCACCCAGGCAGCGATCGTCACTACCGCGGGCAGCCCTCCATCGCCGGCCACTCACGATGCGCCACCCACCTAATACCGTGCCACGTCCTTGTCTTCGGACTCCGGTCGAACAGTGGCGAGGCACTCCTGGGCGGCCAGCGTGAGGAAACGGAGGTCGCTGCCGATGGCGATGAATTGCATGCCTTGCTCGGCGCGGCGCCGGGCATCCTGTGCATCCATGGCGTGGATCCCCGTCGGTGTACCAGTCTCACGGCCGATAGCGATCACGCGCTGCACCATAGTTTCATGTTCTTCAGGAGTCGGAAAGGTGCCGTCAGGCTGGCGCATCTGGAAACGCAAGTCGTTCGGGCCGATGAAGACGGCATCGCAACCGGGCAAGGCATAGATGTCCGGCGCGTTCTCGACTCCTTGAGGACTTTCGGTCTGGAGCACGACGAGGATCTCTTCGTTGGCTTGCGCAAAGTAATCTCCGGCCGTCGCTCCGAAGTTCATCGAGTGCAT
>JALTMS010000707.1 GCA_027001345.1 Acidobacteriota bacterium
AGATGGCGCGGGTGCGGGCGCCGTCCCACAATGACGCTCATGGAGATGGCGCCATGAAGCCGGCGAAGATCTGGGTCGATGCGGATGCCTGCCCCCGGGTGATCAAGGAGATCCTCTACCGAGCCGCCGAGCGGGTCGGCGTGTCGCTGATCCTGGTGGCCAATCGGGCTCTGCGGGTGCCGGACTCCAGCTTGATCCGCACCGTCCGGGTCGAGGCGGGCTTCGATGTGGCCGACAGCTTCATCGCCCAACGAGCCGAGGCCGGTGACCTGGTGATCACCGCCGACATTCCGCTGGCCGCCGAGGTGGTGGCCGGAGGCTGCCTGGTGCTCTCGCCGCGGGGCGAGTTCTACACCGACGAGAACATCGGCCAGCGGCTGGCCGTGCGCGACCTGATCGATGGTCTGCGTGGCTCCGGAGTCGATACCGGTGGCCCTCCGCCCCTGAGTCGGGCCGACCGCCAGGCTTTCGCCAATCGCCTCGATCGACTGCTGGCTCGTTGAGAACCCTGACAAAAGGCTGCCTCTCGCAGCCGGCCCTCGCGGCTGCCGCTGTGTGTGCAGACCGGCGTGGCGAGGTCTCGCCTGCGTTCGTTCGAGTTCATACTCGTCCGATCTGTGGGCGAATTGCCCGGAACGGGTCTTCGACGAACTCGTGGTTTTGCGGCAAACCATGCCAAGTATGCACTTTTCTATTCACTTCTGTCCTTTTTGTGAGGCGATATTAATGAGGTTTTACTTTGCCTCGACACGAGATGGGCGTACCTTTCAGCCGTCTTATCTGGTGGGTTTTGTCTCCGCGCTGAAGGCGGACTCGATCAATTGACGGGAGGATTCTGCATGAAGGGCAGTGTTTGGGGCTGGCGCCGATGGGTGCTGGCGACTGTGGTTGTGATGATGTTCGCAGCACCGGCCTGGGCGGTGACGATCCCCGGCCAGAACGTGCGCCTGAACACTGATCCTCCCGGAACGCGGCAGGTCGAGCCGATGGTGGCCATCGATCCCCTCGATCCGGCCCATCTGGTGGCCGTGGGGGAGGAAACCACCAATCGGGATCCCGATACCGGTGTGGTGCGCGTCTGGGTTTCGAACGATGGTGGGCAGAGCTGGGTGGATGCGGGCCTGCTCACCGGCGCCGGGGGCCGACAGGCCAATCCATCGGTGAGTTTTTGCAAGGACGGTACCGTCTGGGCCGCATTGCAGGATGTCAATCCGGCCGTCACCTTCCGTGTCTATCGCTCCCTGGACGGCGGCATGACCTGGGAGGAACGCAACCCCGCCAACGACCCGATAGGCTCTCAGGACTCTCCACTGTTGGTCTGCGACGACAGTGACGGGGCCTTTCAGGGGCGGCTCCACCTGCGTTACGTCTCCATTGGGCAGATCTATGTCGTGCACTCCGATGACGAGGCCCAGACCTGGAGCGCGCCCCTGCGTGTCGATGCCGGCGGGCCGCTGACCTCGAACTTCCCCGGGCAGATGGCCGTCGGCCCCTCGAGCGAGGTCTGGCTGGCTTTCGTCAAGAACACCTCGCCCTCGGATGTTCGTACTGTCACCTCCTTCGACGGCGGCGTGAGCTGGGATCCTCCTCAACCCGTCGGGCCGGTGGATCTGGTCAATCCCTTCCCCTACGACTATCGACGTACCTCGCGTCCTTCGATCTCCATCGATCGCTCCGGTGGAGCCTTCCGCGGTGGTGTCCACCTGGTTTACGCCAGTGAACCCGATGCGGTGTCTTCCGACATCCTCTACTCCCGTCACCCGCCGGGCCCTGGCAACTGGACGCCCCCCCTGCCGCTGGAGGACGCTCCTCCAGGGACCAACCAGGATCTGCCCGAGGTGCGGGTGGATGACAACGGCGTGGTCACCGCGATCTGGATGGATCACCGCAACGACACAGGTGACGGCACGGTCGAGATCTGGGGAACCACTTCTCGCGATGCGGGCAGCAGCTTCGAGCCCAATTTCCGTATCAATACCACCAACTTCGTCGTTCCCACCGGCGATGGGGCCCACCTGGGAGACCACCTCGGTCATGCGGCCTGGGGTGACGTCTTCATTGCCGTATGGCCCGATCGGGAGCGTGACGACGGCGATTTCATGCTCTCCGCGGTGCGGATGTTCGTTCTCGACCCGGTCGAGGGGGTGCATGTCACCCGCTCGGGCGGCACGACCACGGTGTCCTGGACCAGCCAGGATCCGGTCTACGGCGAGGCGACGGTTTACGACGTGGCCGACGGTTCGCT
>JALTMS010000708.1 GCA_027001345.1 Acidobacteriota bacterium
GTGGATTTCGGATGCGTCGAGCAGAGCGCGGACGAAGCTCTCCATCCAGCCCTCTTCCCATACCCATTGGTGAGTCCCCGGCCACAGTCCCAGTTTCTCGCCGTCGTCGGCATAGGTCGCCGACGAACAGCCTGCGGCCCGGAGCGCCATCAGGCGCTCGACGGTGTGCTCGGGAGTTCGAAAAGGGATCGTATAGCGCAACTTGAGATCGATCGGGAAGAGTGCGACCCGTTTGCCCCTCGACTCGGCCCACACGTGGCCGCCGATGCGCTCGCCGTCGGGGCCTGCGGTGAACAGATGAGTGTCATCGACGAAGGTGAAGGCGATGCCCGCGTCCTCGAGCACCTCGGGCAGGTCGGGCTGCCACACCCGCTCGGCAAGCCATGCGCCCCGGGGGGAGACGCCGAAGCGACGCTCGAGGAAGCGGCGCATCATCTCGATCTGACCGGCAGCGTCCCGGGTGGTGATCAGGGCCAGGACGGGTTCGTAGAAGGGGCCACCGATCAGCTCGACCTGTCCGCGACGGACCATCCCGGCAATGGTCTCCATCGCCTGCGGATGGTGGCGTTCGATCCACTCCCACAACGCGCCGGTGATGTGCAGCCCGAAGCGGAACTCCGGGTACCGGTCGAGTAGCGCCAGGCTCGGGCTGTAGGCCCGCTCCCAGCCGGCAGCGAAGACTTCCGGGAAGTTCCCGTAGGGCTGATGGTCGTGTAGGACGAAGTGGAAAGGGAAGTTCGGCTGCACTCAGAGAATCTCCGGAATCCGAGCGACCACGCCGGTCTTGATCGATGCGGAGACGGGAGATGCGCCGAGCCACGATTCGAGCAGGCCCCGAGCGACATCCGGAGAGGTGACCGAGCCCTTTTCCCTGCCGCGTCGGTAGACGACGACCTTACCATCGGGGAAGAAGGCGATGGAAACCTCCTCCCCGCTCTCGATCTCCTCGTCCCACAGTCGCAGGAAGGCGTTGCGTGCCGGGTCGGAGGCCGCCACGCCTTCGAGGGCCTCGCCCAGGGCACCTTTCATCTTCGCCCCGCTGACCGAGCGAACGAACTTCATCACTGCCAGTCGAGTACCGGGCAGAGTCATCAGCGACTCGTAGATCGCCTCGTTCTGGGCCAGGCGAGCGGCGCTTTGACCGCGGAAGGCGGCGAGATGGCTCGATGCGGCCGCGGCATCGACGTAGAAACCAAAACCATAGACCTTGAAGATCAGCTTCTTGCGGACGCCCACACCAGTCAGGGTCAGGTCGGTCTGCTGTCCCGGCAGGCGTCGGATCAGGCTGAACTCGACCCCGGTGGAAGGCTCTTTCAGGCTGTCGGCAGCCAGGCTCGCGGAGGGCATCAACAGCGGCGGGAGCGCCGTCGCCAGAATCATGGCCAGGGGCAGAAGCCAGGAGCAGCGTCGTTTCATCATCTTTTCTCCTCCTCCGTCATCCGCCGCGCTGTGCCGGCGTGGTCAGGGACAGAGGGTAGCATCTTCGCCGGCCGATGCCTCGAGCTTGACCGTCCGCTCGGCTGGGCCTAGCCTGCTGCCTGCCAGTGAGTGGAGGATGATCAAGTGGTGACGGCACGGCAGATCTGGAAGAGTCTCGATCGGCAACGGCGTGAAGAGCTGGCGCTGGCCCTGTGGGAGGATCCCCGTCTCGATCGTCTCGAGCGCGCCGCCGCCCTCGCGCCGTGGCTCCAGGTGCGCGGCATGCGGGCGACCTACCTGGCCAAACTGCCCCGCCAGCGCCGCGCGAGCCTGATGGCCGAGGGCGGGCTTCCCGAGGAAACCGCATCCCAGGTGCTGATGTCCTTCCACCTGACCCATCGGCGGGACCTGCTCGGGCGTTTCCTCGATCTGCTGGGTATCGCCCACGACCAGGGCGTGATCACCGACGCGGAAGATGTCGAGCCGCCCGATGCCGAGAAGATCAAGCCGGCCATCGCCGAGCTGAA
This sequence comes from Acidobacteriota bacterium, assembly GCA_027001345.1. Classification (GTDB taxonomy): domain Bacteria; phylum Acidobacteriota; class Polarisedimenticolia; order J045; family J045; genus JALTMS01. Next base: position 1,947 of record JALTMS010000708.1, read on the forward strand.
GAAGGAGTTTCCGGCGGCTGACGTGGAACTCTACTTGAAGACACTGGTCTCCTCGGATCCCCTGACCTGGGAGGCCGTGATCGGCGAGATCGAAGCTGCCGACTGAGGGGCGATGGCACTTTTTCTGCCCCTGGGCGAAACCACCTGGTCCGCAGGACGTTGTACACTCCCTGGGGGGGCTGGTCGTGCCCCCGCCGGTGGAGGAGCCGAGATGTTCGAACTGGGAGCCCTGATCGTCCTGCTGTTGGGAGCGCTGGCCGCGGTGGGCCTGGTCGTGGGAACACTCGTTCGCCTTTTCT
>JALTMS010000709.1 GCA_027001345.1 Acidobacteriota bacterium
CGTGGCGTACAGCTCTTTGTCTCGCTTACGCCAAGGATAGCCTCTGCCCCCGGCCCCCTGCCTACGGCCGCGCGGCACTGATCTCCGCCGCGGTGACGAGAAAGATCGACGTGCGCCAGCTTGCGGTGCGGGAGGACGCGCCGCAGGCGGGGGAGGAGGCCGGCTGATAGCCACGGCCCGGGGGGATCGGCCGGGCCACTCCGCCCGCCGATCTCTCGGCTGGCGGGCGGAAGCAGGGCTATTATTGAAGCTTAGCTGCGAAAGTCTTAATATTGGGCCCGGCTATTCAGAGTTCCTGATCTAAGGGGGGCGACCCACGATGAAGCGCGTAGAGACAGGCCGCTACGAAATGATCAGCGCCGGGGGGCAAACCGTCCGGGCGTTCGTTCCGGCTCCCCTTCCGCCGGTTCCTCCTCTGGCGTTCGAGGGTCGGCTCCAGCAGGCACTCGAGGGGGCGGGGCTCGCGGTGGGCCGTCTCGACGGGGCCTCGGCCCTGCTGCCGGACACCTCGCTTTTCCTCTACGCCTACGTCCGCAAGGAGGCGCTGCTCTCCTCGCAGATCGAGGGGACGCAGTCCTCCTTTTCGCAACTTCTTCTATTCGAACTGGATGAAGCCCCCGGCGTTCCGATCGACGATGTGGTCGAGGTGTCGAACTACGTGGCGGCTCTCGACCACGGCGTCGCACGGTTGCGCGAGGGTTTTCCGCTCTCGAACCGCCTGATCCGCGAGATCCATCGCGTGCTGCTCTCCCGCGGGCGGGGCAGTGCCAAAGCCCCAGGCGAGTTCCGGCGCTCCCAGAACTGGATCGGCGGCAGCCGCCCCGGCAACGCCATCTTCGTGCCACCGCCGCACACTGCTGTGCCCGATTGCATGGCGGCACTCGAGCGCTTCCTCCACGCGGAGGATGACGGGCTCCCGATCCTCGTGCGGGCGGGCCTGGCCCATGTGCAGTTCGAGACCATCCACCCGTTTTTCGATGGGAACGGCCGGGTGGGAAGGCTTTTGATCACTTTCCTGCTCTGCCATGCGGGGATGCTGAGCGAGCCGCTGCTCTACCTGAGCCTGTACCTCAAGCAGCACCGTGCGGAATACTACGCGCTGCTCGACCGGGTGCGGCGCGAGGGCGACTGGGAGGCGTGGCTCGAGTTCTTCCTGCAAGGGATCCGTGTCGTCGCCGAGGGTGCGGTGGAGACGGCCCAGCACCTCTCCGCGCTCTTCCGGGAGGACCGGGAGAGGATCGCTCGGACCGGACGGCGGGCCGGCTCGACACTCCGGGTCCACGAGGCGCTCAAGGCCCGCCCCATTCTCTCGCTGCCGGCCGTCTGCGAGCGGACCGGGCTCTCCTTTCCGGCCGTCTCGTCCGCCATGGATCTCCTGGCGGAACTGAATGTGGTGCGGGAGCTGACGGGCAAGCGCCGCAACCGGCTCTTCGCGTATGACCAGTATCTCGCGCTCCTGAGCGAGGGAACCGAGACGGAGGCGTCATGAGCCCCGAGATCTCCGAACGTGCCTTCGAGGCCGCGATCGAGTGCGCGCTGCTTCGGCATGGCCCCGACGCCTGCGCGGGCGAACCGGCAGCCGTGGGTGAGGCGTCGGTGCCCTACGGCGAGAGCCTCCCGGGGGGGCTACCGCAAGCGCGAGCCTGCCGCGCCGGCGTCCCCTCCGGAGCATGGATCCGCCCGAATCGCGGGGGCCTGGAAAGAGGAACTCTTCGGCCTATAAGTACCAGAGAGGATTGAAGTAGCACGAGTTTCAAGGCTGGAGAAGACGCGAATGAAATACCTCGACCAACCACGTTGCCGCAGGTGGATGCCCCGGTCCGAATGGGCTGTCGGAGTGCTCCTGACGATCGTCGTGCCGCTTGTCGGGGCGACGACCTGGATCAGCGTCGAGCGGCTGCCGGCACTGGTACAGGAGTCCACCCGGGCCGTACTCGCGACGGTGGAGTCGGTGGAGTATCGCTACGACGAGCGGCGGATGCCCTCGACTTTCGTGCGACTGATCGTCGAGGATCGGCTCTACGGCGAGGCCTTGCCGGCGGTGGGGGAGCCTCTGGAGATCAAGATCTATGGCGCCCCCGAGCCGATGCCGGACGGGCTCCAGATGCGCATCGACGGAGCGCCCCGCTACCGTCCGGGTCAGCGCTATCTCCTGCTCCTTCGCTCAGACAGTCCGTGGGGGTTCACCAATCCGCCCGGCTTGTTCTTCGGTGTGTTTCGCATCGAGGGGAGTGCTGGACAGT
>JALTMS010000710.1:0-2045 GCA_027001345.1 Acidobacteriota bacterium
GCCATCGGGTTGCCCAGCTCGGCGGCAATCTTCGCGGCGTCGAGGGGCAGTACGACGATGCGGTGGTCGTCGAGGTAGGTGCTCAGCTCCGCGCTCGAATCCTGATCGATGAAATCGAGACTCGGCGTGTTGACCAGGAAGGTCCCGCCATCGCGCAGCAGGGGCAGGCTGCGCAGACCCTCCCGGGGCTCGAGGGCCAGCAGCAGGTGTCCCGTGCCGGGAATCACCAGGGGAGAGTGGCAGGGGCCGAAGCGGGCGTGGGCGACGACGGAGCCGCCGCGCTGGGCCATGCCGTGGGTCTCCGCGCCCCGGGCCGGGCACTGACGTAGCACGGCCTCCTCGAGCAGGATGCGCGAGGTGAAGACGATACCCTGACCGCCCACGCCAGCCAGTAGCACGTTGAAAACGCTCACGGGCACGGCTCCCCATCATCGGCGAACGCCCCGCCGCTCCCCGCCGCTCCACCGCCGAACTGCACGATCGCTCCCTTGGCGCAGGCGTGGACGCAGACGCCGCAGTCCACGCAGATGCTGCGGTCGATCTCCACCTTCTCCTCGCCGGCGACCAGGGCGGGGCAGCCGAAGCGCTTGAGGCACAGTCCGCACAGATCGCAGCGGCTGTTGACCTGCACCTCGTGCTGCACGAACGACGTCGGCTCGTTCAGCGCGCAGGGCCGGCGAGCGATGACCACCGCCAGGCCGCCTTCCGGGTCGCGGTTGTGGGCGACGGCGCGCTTGAGCACCGCTTCCATGCCCGGCACGTCGAAGGGATCGACCACCTCGACCCACTCGATGCCCAGGCCCCGGCAGGTCTGTTCGAGGGGCAGCGCCTGGCCCAGCATGCCGTCGGCCTGCTTGCCGTAGGCCAGGGTGGGCTGCATGCCGGTCATTGCCGTCACCAGGTTGTCGAGGATCACCAGGGTGAAGCGCGCCCTGGAGTAGACCGCGCTGGCCAGGGGCGCCAGGCCGCCGTGGTAGAACGTCGAATCACCAATGGTGGCAATGATCGGAGGAATCGTCCTGCCCTCCGGGTCACCCCCCGGCGCATCGTGGGCAAAGGCCCGGTAGAAGCCGGAAGCCATGGAAACGGCCGCCCCCATGTCGTGTACCGTGTCCACCGCGCCCTGGTTGAGCCCCAGGGTGTAGCAGCCGATGTCCGAGGGGTAGATCCCCTTGTTGCCCCCCGCCCGGCGGATGGCGAGAAAGCTCGCCCGGTGGGGGCAAGCCGGGCAGAGCACGGGCTTGCGCTGGGGAAGATCGAGGGACTCGACCACCGACACCGCCCCGCCGCCGGTCTCCCATGCCTGCTCCACGATGCCGTGGCGCTGCAGGCACTCACCGAGCACACGTCCGATCACCGCTCCATCGAGTTCGCCCGCACCGGGCACCGTGCCGTCGCGGCGGCCGCGCAGGCGCCGGCGATCTTCGATCAGCAGCTCGAGCACCTCGTCGGTCTCTTCGAGCACCAGCACCTCGTCGTAGCGCTCGACGAAGTCGTCCACCAGGCGCGTCGGAAACGGGAAGGGCGTGCCTACCTTGAGCACCGGGATCCGACCCTCGAGACCGTGCTCGGCGAGCAGGTCCATCAGCACGCCGTAGGGGTTGCCCGCGGCGACGATGGCGAAGTCCGTGCGGGCCTCCGCCGCCGTTGCCCAGTTGAAACGCTGCTCGGCGGCAAACTCCCCGGCGATGGCCTCGAGGCGCTGGTTGAGAGCCAGGTGCTGGCGGTAGCGGTGGCGAGGCGTGGCGGCCCAGCGGGTGGGGGCGCGCTTGAAGCGTGCCCGCCGCTCGAGGATTTTCACCTCGCCGATGGGCACGTCTTCCCGACCGTGACAGACCCGCAGCGCCACCCGCAGGATCACCGGCGTCTCGTGACGCTCCGACAACTCGAAGGCGTACTCCACCATGCGCCGCGCCTCGTCCGGCGAGCAGGGATCGAGCACGGGGATCTTGGCGAAGTGGGCGAACTGGCGGGTGTCCTGCTCGGTCTGGGAGGCGGTGGGCCCCGGATCGTCCGCCACCACGATCACCATCCCGCCGAGCACG
>JALTMS010000710.1:2055-2241 GCA_027001345.1 Acidobacteriota bacterium
CCACCGCGGTGCGCTTGCCCGTGTAGCTCGCGGCGAGGGCCTGCTCGAGAGCGACCTTTTCGTTCGAGCACCACTCGGCGTGGAGGGCCACGTTTTCTTCTTGCGCGAAACGTACCACCGCGGGCAACACCTCGCTGCTCGGTGTTCCCGGGTAGGCCATCACCAGGTGGCAACCCTGCTCGACCA
>JALTMS010000711.1 GCA_027001345.1 Acidobacteriota bacterium
CAGAACGGTGGTGTCGAAACGCTTGCGCATCGCCAACACCGCGGCCCACCAGCCCTGGGCGCCTTCTTCTTCGAGCACCCCGGTCTCGCGGATATCGGCGATCACCGCTCGGGCCACGTGGGGCGAGATGCGGTCGATCAGTTCCTGATCGCGGTCGAAGACGATCACGTCGATCTCCGGCACCTCCGCCAGACCGAGGGCGGTGCGATAGCCGAAGACGCTCAGTCCGAGGATCGCGATGGTTCGCTTCATGGTTCCAGCTCCTGGCGCTAGCCGATCAGGATGCGCTCGGCAGGGTACTCCCGGGGCGCCGGATGTCGCTGGCCGATCAGCGAGGCGCCCACCACCAGCGGGCCGAGGCGGCCGACGAACATCAGCACGATCAGGACCAGTTTGCCCGCCGTCGAGAGGGTGGCGGTCAGCCCCGTACTCAGCCCGACGGTGCCCAGGGCCGAGACGATCTCGAACAGGTGGTCGAGGTAGTGGTCGGTGGCCGCCCGGTGAGCCACCAGCCCCACTTCGGCGATTTGTAGCCCCAGGCCCGCGACGAAAACCAGGGCGGCGAAGGCGCTAAAGGTGGCCAGTGCCTTGGCTACCTGGTCGCCGGGAATCCTCCGCCCGAAGGCCTCCGGCGAGCGCCGCCCGCGCATGCGGCTCCAGGCATAGAGCGCCAGGGTGGCCGCCGTGGTGGTCTTGATGCCCCCCCCGGTGGAGCCGGGGGAGGCGCCGATGGTCATCAGCAGCAGGGCCATCACCAGCGTGGCAGCGGTCAGCGAGCCGGTGCTCACAGTATCGAAGCCGGCGGTGCGGCAGGTCACCGAGAAGAACAGCGGCGCGAAGAGCTTTTCTGCCGGGGAGGCGTGGGCCAGGGCGTTGCCGGCCTCGAAGAAGGCGAAGAAGGTCGCGCCGCAGACGATCAGTAGCACAGTGGTGACCAGGACCAGGCGCGTGTGCAGCGACAGCCGCCACCACTGGCGCCGTCCGCGGCCCGCCGCGGCGAAGTGGATCATTTCGCTGAGTACCAGGAAGCCCAGTCCTCCGGCGACGATCAGGACCATCACCACTGCGTTGACGATCGGATCGCCCCGGTAGGCTTCGAGGCTGTTGGTGCGCAGCGCGAAGCCGGCGTTGCAAAACGCCGAGACCGAGTGGAAGACGGCGTCCCACGCCGCGGACAGGCCCCACCCCTGGGGATCGGAAAAGCCGAAGCGGAGGAAGAGCAGCATGGCTCCGACCACTTCGAAGGCGACGGTCAGGCCGACGACTCGCCGCAGCAGCGAGAGGGGGCCGAGCAGGCGCGAGCTGCCGTGGGTCTCGCGGACGAAGAGTCGGGCCTCGAGGTCGGCGCCGCCACGGACCGAAAGCATCACCAGTGTGCCCAGGGTCAGGATGCCCAGGCCACCGAGCTGGATCAGCAAGAGCACGACCGCCTGGCCGAAGCCACTGAGGGCGGTTGGCGTATCGACCACGACCAGTCCCGTCACGCAGACCGCTGAGGTGGCGGTGAACAGAGCCTCGGTCAGGCTCAGGCGGCCCTCGCCACTGGTACAGGCGGGCAGGGAGAGGACGATCGTGCCAATCAGGATCAGGGTCAGGAAGGAAGCGACCGTGGCCTTGGAGATGCGCGGGATCATGAGCCCGGGGGCTCAGCCCTGGGAACGGGGTTCGGGGGATCGTGTGGGAAGGGTGATCTTTCTGCGCACGACGACCGGCTCACCGCTTTCCGCCGCGCGGGCCTCGGCGGGCAGCAGGTAGCTCATTTGAAGTCCCAGGGCTCCGGGGAAGCGCACCAGCAGGCGATCACCGTCATTGCCGCTGATCTCCAGCGGACCGACGCGGAAGCGGCCGTGGAGATCCGCGTTCACTTCGATCACCTCTCCGGCCTGATTCTCCAGGCGCACGGTGGCGGGCAGCCCGGGGCCGGTCCAGCCCGCGGGATCGGAATCGAGGGGGTCGACGCGAAGCGTGTCGCCCGCCACCACGACACCCTCGACGATCACCGGGTTGGGACTCGCCTGGCGAGGCAGGTGGCAGCCGGGGAGAAAAAGCGCGCCAGAGGCCAGGGCGGCAAGGGCGAGGAGCGTTCCACGACTCGGATGTCCCATTGTTGGCAATCTCCTGCGAGGCCAGGGGATTGTATACCCATTACACCGTGGAGCGAAGAATGTTGGGCTCCCAGGTCGGCCGCGGCGCCGGGGCGCCGGCCGGGGCCCGGCCCCGGCCGGCCAGGGGGCGGGCCC
>JALTMS010000712.1 GCA_027001345.1 Acidobacteriota bacterium
CTCGACGGGGCTGGTGAGGAATTGGAAGTTGAGCCCTTCCTGCTCGGCGTGGTGAATCTCCTCCTGGCGGGCGGGCATCTGCTCCCGCGCCCGGCGGTAGAAGAGGAAGACCTCTTCCGCGCCGAGACGCAGGGCGGTACGGGCCGCGTCCATCGCCACGTTACCGCCGCCGAACACCGCCACCCTCCGGCCGTGGGCGATGGGGGTGTCGGTCTGGGGAAACTCGAAGGCACGCATCAGGTTGGCACGGGTCAGGTATTCGTTGGCCGAGTAGACCCCGTTGAGGTTTTCTCCGGGCACGTTGAGAAACATCGGTAGACCGGCGCCGACTCCGATGAACACCGCCTTGAATCCTTCTTCGAAGAGATCGTCGATGGTGATCGATGCGCCGACCACCACGTTGCAGCGAATCTCGACGCCGAGACTCGTCAGATAGTCCAACTCGCGCTGGACGATCGCCTTGGGCAGCCGGAACTCCGGGATGCCGTAGACCAGCACTCCGCCTGCCTTGTGCAGGGCCTCGAAGATCGTCACCCGGTAGCCCTTGACCGCCAGGTCGGCGGCCACCGTCAGGCCCGCCGGGCCCGAGCCGATCACCGCCACCTTCAGGCCGCGATCTTCGGCGACTTCGGGTTCGACGCCGTCGGGATGGGCGGCTTCGTAGTCGGCTGCAAAGCGCTCGAGGTTGCCGATCGCCACGCTCGCACCCTTCTTGGCCACCACGCAGACCGCCTCGCACTGCTCTTCCTGGGGGCAGACCCTGCCGCAGATTGCCGGCAGGGCGTTCTTCTTCTTGATGTGCCGGGCGGCATCGTTGAAGCGCCCTTCCTTGATCAGGGCGATGAATCCGGGGATGTCGATTTCCACCGGGCAACCCTCGACGCACTTGGGCTTCTTGCACATCAGGCAGCGGGTCGCTTCTTCCTGAGCCTCTTCGGGGCTGTAGCCGAGGGGCACTTCGAGGAAGTTCCTCCTCCGTACATCGGGATCCTGCTCCCGCATCGGGACCTTGGTCTTCCGCTTGTCGGCCATCACGTTCTCTCCGGCGTCGTTTCCTGTGGGCGGCTCAATGTTCTCCGCTCGGCTCGAGGCCGAGGCGACACTCATGTTCCCAGCGCTCCATCGCCTGGCGTTCCTGCTCGCGGTACATGCTCTGGCGTGACATCAGCAGGTCGAAATCCACGACGTGGCCGTCGAACTCCGGGCCATCGACGCAGGTGAAGAAGGTCTTGCCGCCCACGTCGACGCGGCAGCCGCCGCACATTCCCGTGCCGTCGATCATCACCGAGTTGAGCGAGACGATGGTCTTGACGCCGAAGGGGCGTGTGGTCTCGGCGACGAATTTCATCATGATCGGCGGGCCGATGGCCAGGCAGAGATCCACGTCGTCCCGGGACTCGAGGATCTCCTTGAGCGGCTCGGTGACCAGTGCCTTGCGACCGCGCGAGCCGTCGTCGGTGCAGACGATCAACTCGTCACTGATCGCCCGCATCTTCTCCTCATAGACCAGCAGGTGGCTGCTGCGAGCGCCGATGATGTTGATCGTGTGGGCGCCGTTTTCCTTGTAGCCCCGTGCGATGGGATAGACCGGTGCGATGCCGATTCCGCCGCCGACCGTGACGACCCTCTTGTGGCCGACGATCTGGCTGGGGTGGCCGAAGGGGCCGACCACGGCGTAGAGCGCATCGCCCTTCTTCATCGTGCCGAGCTGGGCGGTGGACTTGCCCACGATCTGGAAGACGATTTCCACCGTCCCTTTCTCGCGGTCGAAATCGGCGATCGTCAGTGGGATGCGCTCGCCTCGCTCGTCATTCATCACGATCAGGAACTGGCCCGGCTGGCAGCGCCGCGAGACCATCGGGGCATAGAGGTCGAAGATCTTGATCTCTTCCGTCACGTCCTCGGTGGAGAGGATCTCGTACTCGCGCATGGCTATTCCTTTTCTAGTCGGCCAGGTGTTCGGCGGCTTCAGCAGCTTCGCGGCGGACGATGAACGCCTGGTCCCAGCCCATCTCCGAGGACTGGCCGAGGACCTGGTCGAGCCGCTGCCCGACCTCGGTCTTCTGTTCCGGGTCGAGCATGCCGGCGGCGGCCATCTTGCCCAGACCGCGCACGGCCTTGGCTCGGATCGAGGGGAGAGGGTCGAAGCTGGCAGCCAGCAGGCGCCCGTAGGCGCGCGCACCGGCCTGGCTGTCGAGATCGTCGCCGAAGCGCTCGACGAACTTGCCCAGGGC
>JALTMS010000713.1 GCA_027001345.1 Acidobacteriota bacterium
TCCCCTGACCGATGTCGAACGGCAACCGGGCCCCTACTATCCGGTACCCGACCCCACCGCACCGCCGGCCACTTTCTGGGGGCAAAAGCTCTATCAGGGCTGGCTGGCCGCCTTCCGAACCCTCGAGGAAGTCGGCCGCGAGCACCACTGGCCCGGCCTGTGGTACTACCTGATCGACGAACCGCACCACTCCCGGGGGGGGATGCGACTGGCGATCCAGCTCGCCCGAGCCGCCGACGAAGCCGGTGCCGACGGCATGATCACCTGCAACGAACCCACCGTCTCCGAACCCGACCCCTCCAAGCTCTGGTTCCAGCCGGTGGGCCCCGAGCCGGCCCTGGTGCTCGAGCCTTTCCTGCGCACCCGCTGCTACCACAACAAGTACCTCGGCCCGCAGACTCTCGAGCGGACCCGGGCCGCCGGTGATCATTACGGAACTTACATCAACATCTACGGCAACCAGCCGGCGAGCACCCGCTTCCTCGCCGGTTATCTGGCCCATCGCCTGTCGCTCGAGATGGTGATGCTCTGGCAGTGGAAGAACGTCAGCACCGACTACGACGGGGGCCGTAGCTACCTGCGCGACTGGGAGGCGGCCCGCGAGGGCATCGATGACCTGAAATACCTGCAATTGCTCGAGACCCTGGTGGAGCGGGGCCGGGGGCCGGCCGCCGCCATCGAGCACGGGCGGCAAGTGCTCGAAGCCGTCCGGCAGGCGATCCCTACCTCCGTGCGTGCCATCGGGCACGTGGACTCGGTCAGCGGCCGCTGGGAGCCCGGAAGCAAGAGCTGGAGCGCCACCGACTTCGACCGGCGGCGGCGGCAGGTGGCCGAGGCGATCGTCCCCCTGCTGGAAGACGAGTGACGTGAGCAGCGACTTCGATCGCTACAGCGGCGACTACGCCGACGTGGTGCAGCAATCGATCGACTTCGCCGGCCAGGACGTGGCCTTTTTCACCGAAGTCAAGGTCCGCGTACTGCTCGCCGCCGCCCGACGGCACATCGGCGAGACCCAGACGCTGCGAGTGCTCGACGTGGGTTGCGGCGTCGGCCTGACCGAGAGCTTCCTCGTCGGACGCTGCGCCGAGGTCCACGGCGTGGATGTCTCCGCCGCATCGGTACGCCGGGCCCAGCACGATCACCCGAAAGCCCGTTTCCAGACCTTCGACGGTCAGCGGCTGCCGTTCGAGGACCGGCACTTCGATCTGGTCTTCGCAATCAATGTGATGCACCACGTCCCCCCCAGCGAACGCGATCCCCTGGTCGCCGAAATGGCGCGCACCCTGCGTCCCGGAGGGCTGGCCGCCATCGCCGAGCACAATCCCTGGAACCCCCTGACCCGGCGGGCAGTCTCTCTTTGTCCGTTCGACGAAGACGCCGTGCTGCTGCGCCGCGGCGAGTCCCGCCGCCGTCTCGAGCGCGCCGGGCTGAAGTGCGTCGAGGCGCGCTACATCCTCTTTTTCCCCTGGCGCGGGGCCCGCTGGCGCGCGATCGAAGCTCGGCTGGGCTGGCTGCCCCTCGGCGCTCAGCACCTGGTGGCGGCCCGCCGAAGTTGACTTGCCGACGGCATCTGCGTATACGGGCCCGATGAAGGAGCCCGCCCCCAGTGCCGCCGACCGCGGCTTTCCCCCGGCCCTGCTGATCTGCCTGGCGGCGGCCGCGTTGCCGCTGTGGGCCGTGAGATACCTGCCGATGGTCGATCTGCCGCAGCACGCCGCTCAGGTGGCGATCTGGCAGGCCTGGAACGACCCCGCCCTGGGCTATGCCAAGCTCTACGAATTCAACTTCTTCACCCCCTATCTGCTGGGCTACTCCCTGGCCCGCGCCCTGGCGGCGGTGATGGGCCCGTTCCTGGCGATCAAGGCCGTGGTCACCCTGGCGGTACTGAGCCTGCCCCTGGCCGCCTGGCGTGCCTTGCGCGCGCTGGACGCCTCCCCCTGGCCGGCTCTGCTGGCCCTTCCCCTGGCCTTCGGCTTCTCCTTTTACTGGGGCTTCCTCAACTACCTGATCGCGATTCCCCTCGGCCTGCTCTTCCTCGCCGAGGTGCTGTACTACCGCCGCCGACCGACCCCGGCTCGGGGGGCACTGCTGGCGGGCGCGGGCATCGTGCTCTTTTTCGCTCACGTGCTGGTCTGGGGAGTGGCGGGTCTGCTGGCGCTGACGTTGCTGGTTCCCGGCCCCCGGACTCTCGCCGCGCTGGCGCGCCGCCTTGCCCCGCTGCTCGTCCCTGTGCCCCTGGCGGGAGCATGGATCACCCTGGCCCTGCGTGGCGAGAGCCAGGTTCACCTGGGCACCACCTGGGGCCCCCTGCTCGCCCGACTGCCCGAGCTGCCCGGAACCCTGCTCGGCGGGGCCCGGGACCCCCTGGCCGCCGGCGCCCTGGTAGCCGGATCGGTGGTCCTGCTCGCCACCGGCATCAGGCCGCGTCGCGGCGGTGGGCTCGGCCCGGCGCTGGTGGTGGCGACAGCGGTGTACCTGCTCTTTCCCGTCTTCGGCTTCGGCGTGGCGATGCTCTTCCAGCGTTTCGCGATCTTTCTCGCGCTGCTGGTCCTGTTGACTCTGCGGCTGCCAGAGGCTGGGCGGCGGCGACGCATCGCCATCGTGGCGATCGTCGCCCTGGTGGTGGGCTGGATGGGCGTTGTCACCATCCGTCATCGCGCCTTCGACCGGCAGGCCCGAGGCATCGATCCGATCATCGCGGCGCTCGAGCCGGGACGCAGCCTGCGGATGCTGATCTTCGATCTGCGCGCCCGGGGCATCGCCCCCGAGTTTCCGGTCTTCATGCACCACCCTGTGTGGTATCAGGTCCAGCGGGGAGGCTTCGTCAGCTTTTCCTTCGCCCAGCACTACCCCGAGTTGCTGCGCTACCGCCGCCGGCCGTCGGCCGCCGTACCCATCGGCTACGAGACCTCCCCCGAGAAGTTCTCCTGGGTCCGTGAACGGCACCTCTACGACGCCTACGTGGTGCGCTCGAACAGCGAGCGCTGGCGCCTGCTGTTCCGAGGCTCGGAGGGCCAGATTCGCGAGACGGTCCACCGCGGTCAGTGGTGGCTGCTCGAAAAGGTGTCCCGATGAGCGAGGCTCCGCTGTTGAGCGTGGTGATCCCGGTCTACAACGAGCAGGCCGTGCTGCCCGAGATGTACCGGCGACTGACCGAGGTACTCGAAGGGATGGAGGAGAGCTACGAAATCCTGCTGGTCAACGACGGCAGCCGGGACCGTTCGCTCGAGATCATGATCCGGCTGCGCAAGCACGACCCCCGGGTCAGCCTGGTCAATCTGGCCCGCAACTTCGGCCACCAGCTCGCCGTCACCGCCGGTCTCGACCACGCCCGAGGGCGGGCGGTGGTGATCATCGACGCGGACCTTCAGGACCCGCCGGAGGTCATTCCGCAGATGGTCGCACTCTGGCGCGAGGGCTACGACGTGGTCTACGGGCAGCGCCAGGCCCGGGCCGGAGAGAGCCTGTTCAAGAAAGTCAGCGCGGCGGCGTTCTACCGCTTCCTGCGGCGCATGACGTCGGTGGACATTCCGGTGGACACCGGCGACTTCCGCCTGATCTCCCGGCGGGTCGTCGATGCGATGGGCCGTCTGGGCGAGCACCATCGTTTTCTGCGGGGCATGATCGCCTGGCTCGGCTTTCGCCAGGTGGCGCTGAAATACGAGCGGGCGCCCCGCTTCGCGGGCCAGACCAAGTACCCCTTGCGCAAGATGCTGCGCTTCGCCGCCGACGCGACAGTCTCGTTTTCCTTCCTTCCCCTGCGGGCGGCAACGGCTCTGGGTTTCGTGGTCGCCGCCGCCTGCCTGGTCTACGCCGGCTACGCCGTCTGGGCGCGACTGTTCGCGGGCGTGACCGTCTCGGGCTGGACCTCGTTGATGGTGGCTGTGCTGTTTCTCGGCGCGGTGCAGTTGCTCAGCCTGGGCATCATCGGCGAATACCTCGGCAGGGTCTACGAAGAGGTCAAGGGCCGGCCGCTCTACGTCACCGACTTTGTCGCCCAGGGGCCCGACGATCGAGCACTGGAAGGGCGCGACGAACCTGATCGAGACGAGAGGCCTCCAGCCTCGCCGTAACGATCGCTTCTTCCCGCCCACCTTCCGCCAGCACCTCGCCCCAGGGATCGACCACCATCGAATGCCCCCAGGCCGGGTAGGGGCCCGACGCCGTCGGGGCCGGTGAGCAGGCTGCAACGAAGCAGGTGTTCTCGATCGCCCGGGCGCGCAGCAGCGGCTCCCAGTGGGCCGGCCCGGTAGTGGTGTTGAAGGCACCGGGGAGCACCAGGATCTCGGCCCCCTGCGCGACCTGCTGGCCCATCAACTCGGGGAAGCGCAGATCGAAACAGATGCCCAGGCCCAGGGTTCCCTCGTCGGTGTCGATCACCGTCGCCTCGTTCCCTGCGCTGAGCACCCGGGACTCGGTGAAGGTGATCCCCCCAGGAATTTCCACATCGAAGAGGTGCACCTTGCGATGCCGACCGAGGAAACGCCCGGTCGGGTCCCAGACCGTGGCGGTGTTGTACAGGCGCTGGCCGTCGCGCTCTGGAATCGAACCACCGACCAGCACCACGCCGAGACTGGCAGCGAGGGCCGAGAGCCTGCGGCAGGTGGGCCCGTCGGGAACGGCCTCGGCAAAGGGCGCGAAAAACTCCAGGCCGTAGGGGCAGTTGAACATCTCCGGCAGCACCAGCCAGCGGGCACCGGCGGCAGCGGCCCGGCGACCCATCGTCTCGGCCCGCTCGATGTTGGCCTGCTTGTCCGGACCGACCGCCATCTGTAGCAGGGCGATGTCGATGTTCTTCATCGTTCCCCTCCAATGGGCATCAGGCGGTGATCCAGGTGCCGGTACGACCCTCGAGGGCGCGGGTCAGATGGGCCGTGTCGGTGATCAGCACCCGGCCGCCGCCCCCCTCGATGAAGCGACAGGCCGCCTCCACCTTGGGGCCCATGCTGCCCGGAGGGAAGTGGCCGGCGGCGAGGTACTCCCGGGCCTGCTCGACGCTCATCTGGTCGATACCCCGCTGGGTGGACTTGCCGAAGTCGAGCATCACCTGCTCGACCGCCGTCAGAATGAACAGCTCGGGGGCCCCGACCACCTGTGCGATGACCGCCGAGGCCAGATCCTTGTCCACCACGCCCTCGACCCCCACCGGCTCGCCTCGCCGGTTGCGGCGGACGGGAATCCCCCCTCCACCACCACTGATCACCACCACTCCCGCATCCATCAGGGTGATCAGTTCCTGGCGTTCGACGATGTCCACCGGCTCGGGAGAGGGCACCACGCGGCGCCAGCCGCGGCCCCGGTCCTCCCGCAGGATCCAGCCCCGCATCCGGGTCAACTGCTCGACATCCTCCTGGCGATAGGCGATACCGACGAACTTGGTGGGGTTGTCGAAGGCCGGGTCGTCGGCCCGCACCTCGGTCATCGTCAACATGCAGCACACGCGATGGGCCAGTCCCCGGCGGCGCAACTTGGCCCTCAGCACCCGCTCGATCATGTATCCCAGGCCACCCTGGATATCGGCCACCATCACGTCGAGGGGCAGGTGGGGCGCCTCGCCTTCAGAGAGTTCGACCCGGATCATCTGGTTGCCCACCTGGGGACCGTTGCCATGGGTCAACAGCAGCTCGTATCCCCCCTCGAGCATGTCCACCACCCCGTCGAGGCTCTCCTCGAGGTTCTTGTAATCCTGGGCCACCGAGCCCTCTTCACCGGAGCGGGTGATCGCGTTGCCCCCGAGGGCGACGACGGCCCGGCGCCCGCGTACTCCAGATCGCATGCTCTTGCCTTTCCCGAACTCTTGCCTTTCCCGAACCTGTGGCGGTGGGCCACTCGGCCTGATGGGCGGCAGTTTCGATGCTCCCTCGGCCAGCGTCAAGCCGACGATGCGCGGGGCGTCTCCAACCTGCTCGGCGGAGGGCGGAGGTCTCAGCCTGAGACACTCGGAGGCCCGGCGCAAGAACGGCGAGATAAGAGTTAACCATCTTTATTGCCAACTATTTGGCACCACTTCTGCCTTCTACCGATTTGCAGGCATGGGAATTGCATTTACTGGGGTCGGAAGCTGGGTTGGGTGGAAACGATCATCCCGGGCAGCAGACACCGGGATGAGGGCCACGGGCCGCCAATGTCATCACGAGTGCCCGATCATCACGGCGGCCGCAGCCTTGCTCCCGCTCTGCGAGGAGGATGCCGACCATGAGGAACTCCCGCTCGTTCATCTGGATGGGCGCCCTGATCATCACCCTGGCGCTGCTCTCCCAGACCAACACCCTGGCCAAGTCGGTCACCTTCCAGCTCGACGAGCCGATCGTCATCGGTGATCAGATCTATCCCGCCGGCGAACTGGTTCTGCGACACGCGGGCATCCGCTCCGTGCTGATCGTCGAGATCAACGGGCGTCGCGTGGGCCTGCTCGACGGTGGCTGGGGAATCGTCCGTGCCGACCAGCGGCCGCTGCTGGTGCTGCACAGGGACGCGGCCGGGCTGCTCCACCTCCGCAGCCTGCGCTTCAGCGACCGGCACCATGGCGCAGCACGCACCCTGCTCGTCGAACTCCGCCCGACGGCACTGCTGCCCGGCCTGGCGACCCTCCGCGAGGGCTACCCCCAAAGCGACGCGGCGACCGCCGTCGCCCGTCGCTGAACTCAACGGCATCGAAACTCCGGCCGGCCGAGCGCGCCTCGGCCTCCCGGGAGCAAGCAACCTCCCCGCGGCGACCCACCTCCAACCGCATCGCCGCCGCGGGGAGTTTTTTTTGGCTCTCCGTGAAGATTCGCGGATACCGCCCCCGGAGAACTGCGCTGCCGGGACACCGTACGCCGAGCCTGCCGGGAGGTGGAGGGGGCGAGGTTCTGACAACACCTCCCACCCTGGAGAACACGTCACTCAACATCATTTCGGTACACCTTCTCCCCCTGCCTCTCATTCAGAGACGCAGAGAACAGGTGAACCTTGCCCAATCGCCCATGGAAACCGTCATGGACATCGTTTCCTTTTATCCCTCCACCCACCGTGACACGCTCGCAATCGCCCCCAGCCTTGCACTGATCGCTCGATGCCAGACGAACGCGCGCGGAACCACTCTCCGACAACGCACCATAGACACACTGGTGATCCGCATTCGCGAGACTCGCAGTTCTTTTTGTCACCAGATCGAGAACGACATCACCGTTCCTTTTCCACATTTCAATCCCGAAGGTCACCAGGTAGCAATTGCCCGATTCGATGAGAAGCCGACTCTCGACACTCAAAGTCTTCTGTACGGGGGGATCAGTGGCATCCGCGCTCGCGAGAACTTCAAAGTGACCGGTGCCACGCAGCACGGCACCACTTCCTGTGTCGATCAGACGAAGATCCCAACTCTGCTGCTGAGCACCAGCTCCCCGCTGGGCGATGATCATTGGAGCCCCGAGAACTCCCCCTGCTCCGAAGTCGGGACAGAACTCCCCTTGGAAAGTCATCGCCCCCCCGGAGACATCAAAACGATCATCCCACTCGTATACGACGACATCATCTCCGTCGAATATCGTGTTCCATACTCCACCCGTCCCATCGCCCGTCCTGGATAACACCGGATCGACCACCACGGGAACTTCTGCGTGCTCGATCCGCCAATCGTCATAGCGGCCAAGCATCTCCGACGCGAGCGCCGGATCGTCCAGTTTGTTGTCCGTATCTTCTTCGAAGCCAGACGTGCGTGAGTCTGGAGCGTCCTGATAGAGTTGGTAGAGATTCATTTCCGGCTCCCCACTACCATCTGCCGCCAGCCGATTGGTGAAGAGCTTCCGACCCGCCGCCAGAACAGCTGCCCGCTCCCGGTATCCTGCTTCCCACGGCGGGTGGCCGGTCTCTCCCTCGTCCTGCTCGTATCTCTTGTAAGCCTGGTCCCAGGCCAGCAAGCCAGCCCGTTCATCAAACCGACTGCTGCTTAGTTTGCTTGTAAGAGAGATGCCATCGATCGTGTAGGGACTCAGATCGATCCCCGCGATCTCCGAGATGGTCGGCAAGATATCCATCAACGAGACAGGAGAGGGATTGACGACGCCGGGTTCCGCACGCCCGATCCACCGTACGATCAACGGCACGCGAACCGCCCCTTCCTTGACACCGCCAGACCCTCCAGATTTGCCAGGCCGGCCCCCCTTGAAGCCAGCGACATACCCGTTGCCGCCGTAGCCCTCTCTGTAACGTCGCGCTCCGCCGTTATCGCTCGTAACGACAACCAGTGTCTCCCCCATCTCGCTCTTGTACGTCTCGAGATAGGCAAAAAGACGACTGAGAACATCATCGAGAAAGCATACGAGTTCCTCGTACCGCATCCTCGCGTTGTAGTCCGGATCCGTTGTAAATGGATCACCGTCGATCGCAATGCACGTTTCCGGGAGGATATCGCGAGGGATCACCCGCAAATTGCCTTGATCGTCCAGATCAGTCGCTGCTGGTGGTGAAGTGGCAGGAGTGTGGGGAGACCAGTACCAGAGCGTCAGGAAGAACGGTGGTGATCCCTCAGGGGGAGGCCCGACGATGGAATCGTCATCTGTCGCCGCCAACTCGTCCACGCATGTACGCGCGTCCTCCACAGAAGGATGGGCGATCAAGCAGGCTCCCCAATCGGTCAGAAGCGACGCGCTGTGTCTGCGAGGCGCAGCCAGCTGCTCTTTGACCAGGGAACCATCCGAATCATGCGTCAGGAGATCGAAGCAAGGGTTGAGGAACGCCTGGCCAATTGGTGACGAATCAGGAAACCACCAACGCGTGAACCCACTGAAACAGTCAACCACATCATCACCGAAGAGCCGAGACTGTTTCTTCGTCTCCATGGCGAGTCGAAGAGCCACATCGTAACCCTTGCTGGTCGGCAGGAAGCGGTCCTTCTTGAACCCCAGGTGCCACTTCCCGACATGGATCGTACGGTATCCCTTTCGCTTCATGAGTTCAGGAAGAATCGCCAGCTCTTCACCTTCCGGCAGGCCGCGGTAACT